>CATKYP010000082.1 GCA_949840855.1 uncultured Bacilli bacterium
CTTCTTTTTTAGTATAATGAATAGGAGGTTTTGCATGTGTTAATTTATAAAGGTGTATTTGAGAATACTATGGTAGTTGGAACTGATTTTCCGATAGAAGAGTTATTTATGCCAATTCAAATGAAGTAATTGTGGTTGATGGAATTACTAGAGATCCTGTTGGTATTTCTAATCTTGCGGACTGCTCTTTTCAAGAGATGATCGAAAAGTATCCAAAATCAAGTGGAGCAAGGCTTGCTGCTAAAATGATTGCAGATATTTTTAGTAGTAATACTAATGGGGATTTAACTAAAAGCATTGAGAAATGTAATGATGCTGTTAGGTTATTAAATAAGCAGTATATTTTAAAGTGCGATTATTTACAAAATGATTATTTTGGAGCAGTACTTTCTTGTATTCATATAGAAAATGATATTTTGAATTATGCTTTTATTTGTGATTGTGGTATTATAGTTTATGATAAATTTGGAGAAGTAAAATTTAAGACAGAAGATGAAAAAGAACTTTATAGTGATCCATATATTAATAAGATAGGTATTTCTTGGAATGAAGCAACTTGTAGAGTAATTGTTAGAAGAGATCAAAAAGTATTCAAGATGGAAAGTGTGTTTCGTATGGCGCAATAACAGGAGAAAAAGAAGCACTCAATTTTGTAAGAAGTTTATAGTGATGGCCTAGTTAATTTTTTAGAAGAAAAAGTATTTGTTCAGTTACTATTAGACTTTAATAAAGAGAGATTTGAAAAATATATAAATGAACAATCTTCTACTAATTATGAAAAATATGGTAAAGAGAAAAGCATGGCCATATATTTATATAAAGAAAGGATGAAAAATTATGAACAATGATGTGATAATACGAGGTAAAAAGTCTTTAAGAGGTATTAGAAAGCAGAAAATTGATTTGTTTTCTATAGTAGTGGATTTTAATATATTCTCTAATATGATTAAGTTTGGTAAATTTCCATTAGTAGTAAAATTAAGTGATGATCAGTTAAAGGATAATACTAATAATGAGTTAAGTCTGTTAATGAAATATTATGTTAGGAAAGATCAATTTGATGACGAGTTTTCTAATAGATATATGGTATTAGATAGTATAGAACTTGAAAAGGAGTTTTATGAGGAAAAATTATATATTAATAAATATTTTGATAATAATGGAGAAGATTATATAGTAGATGTACTTTATCCTGGCAAGTTACAAGAAGGCTATGCTAGAATTGGTATATTAAGGCGTAAAGGCATATTGTTTGATAAAAGTAATTTACTTGTCTATTCAATTCGTGATATGTATATGAATGCTTATAAAAAGTATATGGAAGATAATAAGAAAAGTTTATTAGCTAGTATTGATAATGTTAACTGTACTTTTAGTGAAGAACAAAGGTGCGACAATATTTTTGTAAAAAAGAAAAAGTAGCTTGCTCCTTTTTTACATTAATTTACATTGCGCTTTACAAATTCATTTCTTTCTCATTTATTAAAGTGTATAATTAAAATAGATGTGAAAGAATGTGGTATATTGCAAATAATAACAAATTCAATTAAAAGATTTTTAGAGGATTCATTTGTTAAAAAAATAGATGATATATTGATCAGTGATTTATTATTAGTTGAAAGCTTAACAATTAATGGTAGAAATTATGATGGAGAAAGAGAAACTATTTCTTTTCAAGATTTAAATAATTTTAAGAATTTAAAGTATTTAGAAGTAGCTAATACTTTAATAACTAATAGTGCTATAAATATTTTTGCACACTGTAATTATTTGGAAAAAATTATATTTAGAAATTGTACATTTAGTAAGCAAATTACTTCTTTGGAAGCGTTAACTAATATTAAAGGAATAAGTATATATAAATGTAAGAAATTTAATATTTCTTTTATTAAAGATATTCTAAATATTAAAAGAGTATTTATTTCAGGAGTTTCGATACCTAATGTAGAAACATTTATAGGAATTAGTCTTTGTTCTTTAGATATTAGTGGTGCTATAGTAACTAATTTTAATCATTTAGAAGAATTAAGTTTGAATAATTTAATTATTAGTGATGAACAATATTCTAGTAATAAAGAAAAAAGATTATGATTATGGCAAGTGATGGATATTATATTAAAAAATGGATAAATTAAAAAGTTCTAGTTGTTATTAGAACTTTTTTGTCTTTCAAGAAAAAACTTGAATAGAATATTACACTTTTCTTTGTCCATATCTTTTTTATTTTTATATGGGTAGTCTATATTTAGTTTTATATATTTTTCTTTTCCTAACTGATGGTATGGTAAAAAATCTACTCTTTCAATATTATTTATTTTTGATATGTATTTTACTAGAGAAGTAATATATTCAAAAGTATCAGTAAGACCTGGAATTATTACTTGTCTGATCCATACTTTTTTATTACTTCTATTTAATTCTGTTATAAAATTTTCTACTTTTTCTATATCTTGTCCAGTTAGTTTTTTGTATTCTAGTTTATCGGTATGTTTTATATCTAGTATTACTAAGTCTATTAAATCTAATAAATTTTTGTAATTTCCAAGGCCTACTCCTGAAGTATCTATAGCAATATTTATATTTTCTTTTTTTAGTAATTTTGATGTTTCAATTATAAATTCTTGCTGTAGAAGTGGTTCTCCGCCAGAAAAGGTAACTCCTCCTGTATCTTTGTAGTATGGTTTAAATCTTTTAACTTTTTTTACTAATTGTTCAGGTGTTATAATGTTATCTGTTTTATGCCACATTTCTGGATTATGGCAGTATTTACATCTTAAATTACAGCCATTTAGAAAAATTACTGTACGTATTCCTGGACCATCTACAAGACCAAAACTTTCTATTGAATTTATGTTTCCTGTTATCATATTACATTTTTTCATGGAAAGTTCTATTTATTACTTCCTCTTGTTGTTTTCTAGTTAATCTATTAAATCTTACAGCATATCCTGATACTCTGATAGTTAGAAGTGGATACTTTTCAGGGTTATTCATAGCATCTATTAATGTCTCTCTATTTAAAACATTTACATTTATATGATGAGCATTTTGAATGAAGTAGCCATCTAAGACATTTACAAGATTTGTTACTTGTTCATCTTCAGTTTGACCTAGGGCCTGAGGAGTTATAGAGAATGTATTTGAAATACCATCACGACAACAATCTTTATAATTTAATTTTGCTACGGAGTTTAGGGATGCTAGGGCGCCAGAATTATCTCTTCCATGCATTGGATTAGCTCCAGGAGCAAAAGCCTCTCCTTTTTTTCTACCATCTGGAGTAGCTCCAGTTTTTGATCCATAAACGACATTTGAAGTAATTGTTAGTACTGACATTGTTGGTTCACTATTTCTATATGTTTTGTGGGATTTTAAATAATCAAAGAAAGTTTGTAGTATTTCTTTTGCTATATCATCAACTCTATCATCATCGTTACCATATTTAGGATAATCCCCTTCAATATTGAAATCTATTGCTATTCCATCTTCATTTCTTATCGGTTTTACTTTAGCATATTTTATGGCAGAAAGTGAATCTGCTGCTACAGAAAGACCTGCAACACCATATGCCATATAACGGTGAACATCTGTGTTGTGAAGAGCTAATTGACCTTTTTCATAGGCATATTTATCATGCATATAATGGATTATGTTCATAGTATTTGAATATATTTCAGCAACTTTTTTAAGTACGTTGAAGTATGCTATTCTTACTTTTTCATAATTTAGTATTTCTTCATTCATTGGTTCAATGTCATCTAAAACCTTCTCATTTTTTATTTCATCTATACCAGAGTTTATAGAATATAGTAAAGATTTTGCGAGATTACAACGTGCTCCAAAAAATTGCATATCAATTCCTAGTCTCATAGCTGAAACACAACAAGCAATGGCATAATCATTTCCATAAATTTCTCTCATTAAATCATCATTCTCATATTGAATTGAATCAGTTTTTATAGACATTTTCGCACAATATTTTTTGAATGCTTTTGGTAGATTTTCGCTCCAAAGAACAGTCATATTTGGTTCTGGGGAAGGATCTAAGTTAGTTAATGTGTTAAGTATTCTATAACTTGTTTTAGTAACTAATGATCTGTTTTTTAAATATCCCCCTATTGAGCAAGTTACCCAAGTTGGATCTCCTGAAAATAATTCATCATATTCTGGAGTTCTTAAATGACGAACAAGTCTTAATTTAATAACAAATTGGTCTATTAATTCTTGTGCTTCCTCTTCAGTAATAGTACTATTTTCTAAATCCCTATTTATATAAATATCAAAAAAGGCATCAACTCTACCTAATGACATTGCTGCTCCATTATTTTCTTTTATAGCAGCAAGATATCCAAAATAGGTCCATTGTATTGCTTCTTTAGCATTAGTTGCTGGTTTACTTATATCAAAACCATATTTTTCAGCCATTTGTTTTATTTCATCAAGTGCTTTTATTTGCATTGATACTTCTTCTCTTAATCTGATAAGATCATCCAGCATTGGACCAGTTAAGTTATCTAAGTCTTTTTGTTTTTGTTCTTTTAAAAAGTCTATTCCATATAGGGCTACACGTCTATAATCTCCTATAATTCTTCCTCTTCCATAAGCATCAGGTAGTCCTGTTAAAAGTCCTACATGTCTTGCAGTTCTTATTTCTTTAGTGTATGCGTCAAATACTCCATCATTATGGGTTTTTCTAAATTCATTTAAGTATTTATCTACAGTTTCATTTAGTGTGTAGTTATAGGATTTTAATGAATTATATACCATTTTAATACCACCATAAGGATTTACTATTCTCTTTAGTGGTTTATCTGTTTGAAGACCTACAATTACTTCGTTATCTTTATCAATATATCCAGCATCAAAGGCATTTATGCCAGCCATATGTTCTGTATCTATATCAATTACGTGTTTTTTTACTTCTTCTTTTAAAAGTTCTGAACATATATTCCATACTTTTTTTGTTTTTTCGGTTGTACCTTTTAAGAATGTTTCATCGTTTATATATTCTTCATAGTTTAACTCTATAAAGTTTTTAACATTAATTTCTTTTGTCCAATTTCCTTCTTTAAAATTATTCCATGCTTTTTC
>CATKYP010000083.1 GCA_949840855.1 uncultured Bacilli bacterium
AAGAATTAGGCTGGTTTAAAGAGATAGTAGATAATAGTAATTTGGTACTATAAAAGTGTAAGAAATAAATCTAGTAGTTAGATTGAAAATTACACTTCTTTTTATTATGATTGTAGTAGGATTGGTTAACGTATAGTAATTGGAATTAAAGTACTCGGCCTACAAAGTGTTAACTAACCTCTACATTCAATATTCGATTAAGCAAGTTGAGGATGAAATAATACTCGTGTAAAGAACCAAACTGAGAGATTGTAGAAGTGTTAGAACCAATCGTAATTAAAGGAATAGGAAGGATTATAATATGAAGTATGGAGTTGGAATTGATGTATCAAAAGGCAAAAGTACAGTAGCAATATTGAGTATTGAAGGAGAAGTAATTGAAATGCCTTTTAATATTAATCATGATGTCGAAGATTTAGAAAAGTTAGATACAAAATTACAAGAGTTTTCCAAAGAAGATTTAAAAGTAGTTCTCGAGCAAACAGGAACATATCATTTACCAATATTAACTTATTTGTTAGATAAAGGATATTGTGTAATTGCAGAGAATGCTTTAAAAATTAAAAAGTATTTAGATAGAAGTTTAAGAAAAGCAAAAACAGATAAAAAAGATTCATTAAAATTAGCAGAATATGCTTGTGATAATTGGTATAAATTAAAAGCAAATTTTATTGAAGAAGAAAAGTATAAAGAACTTAAATTTTTATCAAGACAATATTTTTCATTAAATTCTATGAAAGTACAACAAAAAGTAGATTTTTCAGATTTAATAGATATGTTATTTCCAGGATATTATCAACTACTAGAGGAGTGTAATTTTATAGTAGGATTAAAGATATTTGAAAAATTTAGTGATCCAGAAATTATTAAAAAAAAGAAATTAGAAACATTTTTAAATGATGTTGAAAAGATTGCACAAAAAATAGGACAAAAAAGAGCTGGTAGAAATTTAGCTATAAAAGTTTACGAACTAGCTAAAAAATCAGTTCCATCTTGTCCATCAAATTCAAGCACACAACTTATATTAAATAAGCGTGTGGTTGCTTTAATCAATCTGATTGAAACAACTAATGAAATTATAGCAAAGATGAACGAAATTGCCAAGAGCATGGATGAATACAAAGAAGTAAGAAATATGAAAGGTGTTGGAGATAGATTAGCACCATTATTGATTGCAGAGATTGGAAATATAAGAAGATTTAAAAATGCTGGTAGTCTAATTGCTTATGCAGGAATAGATTCTCCACCATATCAATCTGGAAAGTATGAAGCAACAAATAGACATATTTCTAAACGAGGTAATAAGTATTTGAGAAAAACAGGATTTGAAGTTATGCAATCTATAAAATCATTTTGTAGAGTTGATTGTGAAGTTTATAATTATATAGTTAAAAAGGAAGCAGAAGGCAAATGTAAGAAATCAGCCAAAATAGCAGGATTAAATAAGTTTTTAAGGCAATATTATGGTATACTAAAGAAGAAATATATTGAATTAGGTACTTGGTAGGTCTTAAGATATAATTGTTAAAAAAAGACCTAGCAATAGGTCTGCGTTAGCATGTCTAAATTTATAATTAAAAAAAGTTATAAAAATTCATAAAAAGTACTTGATTTATATTAGCAAGTTTATAGGTGGCTTAACTAGCCATTGTTATAAATAATCATAGATAATAAAATAGTTCTTGAAAGGAGAAGTATTTTATGCAAGATAAAAAAAATTTTGGAAAATATATTACAGAAAAAAGGAAAGAGGCAAATTTAACACAAGAAGAATTAGCAAATAAATTATATGTAATTCCTACTACTATATCAAAGTGGGAACGAGGAATCTCTTATCCTGATATAACAGTTATAACAAATTTATGTAAGGAATTAAATATATCAGAACACGAATTTTTTACTGCCTGTGATGATGAAGCAATGAACAAGGAAAAAAAAGAAATTCAAAAATATAGGGCAATTAAAAAATGGCTATTTAATATTATAAATTTAGGGTATTTGATTGGAATTATTACTTGCTTTATTTGTAATTTAGTAATAGATCATAAATTATCTTGGTTTTTAATAGTTCTGTTAGGATTTTTGATTTCTTTTTCTATAACAAGTTTTCCTTTTTATCTTAAAAATAATAAATATAAAATTTGTAAAATTTCTGCTATTGTTACAATTTTAGTTTATATATTATTGTTTACTATAAATTATGTTAATAATGGAAACTGGTTATTAAGCAGTTATTTAATTGCATCCTTCGTTTTTATCTTTTTGTGGATTTCTATTTTAATATGTACTTTTACTAAAATTGCTCTTTATTATAAAATTTCTATTAGTTTATTTATGTTATCAGTTGTTACAGTATTTACGAATCAGTTTTGTGCAAAAGTATTAGATATTCCCAATAATGATAGTAATATACCTAATGTGATTTGTGCTGTAATTATGGTAATAATTGCATCTTATATGGGATTAAAGCAATTTTCTAGTAAAAAGGATTGATAGTATGAGAAATATTTTAATTCATGGATTAGGACAAAATAATCAAAGTTGGTGTAATACAGTTACTTATTTAAAGAAAAATGGAATTGAGTCAATATGTCCTAGTTTATATGAAATAACTAATAATACTTTACTAAATTATAAAAATTTGTATGATGAATTTTCTGATTTTTGTAATAATCAAGAAGAAAAAGTAAATCTATGTGGACTTTCATTAGGTGGAATATTAGCATTAGACTTTGCTAAAGAATATCCAGAAAAGGTAAATTCTATTATTTTAATTGGAACACCATATAAAATACCAAAAGCACTTTTTAAAGTACAAAACTTAATATTTAAGATGATGCCAAAAAGGACATTTGAAAAAATGGGGTGTTCCAAAAGAAAATTTATCACTTTAGTTAATTCAATGTGTAATCTTAATATTGCAAAAGATTTAAACAAAATAAAATGTAAAAGTTTAATTTTGTGTGGTGCTAAGGACAATGTGAATATGGAAAGTGCTAAGTTATTAAATAATAGTATAAAAAATAGTAAATTTAAAATCATAAGCAATTCATCACATGAGGTTAATGTTGATAATCCAAAAGAACTTTCCAATATAATTTATAATTTTTGGAAAGATAATCAATGATTCAATTACAATTTTATGGGTAGATTTTAAATTTGCTCTTTAATTATATAGACAGATACTAGCAAGAAATATCGGATATAATAAATCTTTTTGAGTTAAAATTTATTTAGAAACTGAAAAGGAGAGAAAGTTATGAATTGGAGTGAATCTATTAGTAGAGCTATTGAATATATAGAAAGTAATTTAACGAATGATATTACTATTCAAGATATTGCAGATTATTCATATACATCATCATTTTATTTTCAAAAGGGATTTGCTATGTTATGTGGTTATTCAATAAGTGAATATATTAGAAATAGAAAATTATCACTTGCAGGATATGAATTATTGAATACTAATAATAAAATAATTGATATAGCTTTAAAATATGGATATGATTCTCCAGATAGTTTTACAAAAGCCTTCACAAGATTTCATGGTTCTACTCCAACAGCAGTTCGTAATGGTGCTAAAATAAAAGAATTTACACCATTAAAAATAAATTTAATTTTGAAAGGTGGAAATACTATGGAGTATAAAATAGAAGGAAAGAGGCATTTAAAGTTGTTGGGTTGAAGGATAGTTTCAAATATGGAACTGCATATAAAGATGTCCCAAAGATATGGAAAAAGTTTTTTATGAAAAGTGCATTTAATAAAATAAATGCAAAGTATGCTGTTAATATTGATATTAATATGGGATGTGATGTATTTGATTATATGATTGGAGATGACTATAATTCAGAAGTAAAAATACCTAAAGATTTTGAAGTTATAGAAATTCCAAAATTTACTTGGGAAGTTTTTTCTTGTATAGGTCCTGCAAGTACGAAAATGAAAGAAATAAATGAGAGAATATTTAAAGAATGGTTACCTAATTCAAATAATTACGAAATTGCAGCAGGATATAATATTGAAATGTATTCAAATCCTAAAGATTATAAAAAGGGAATAGATGATGAAAAATATTATTGTGAAATTTGGATTCCAATTAAGAAAAAACAATAATACAAATTACAATTTGAAAGTGAGATGTGCTATGAAATTAAAATGTATGACTTTAGATGAACTATGGAATTTATTTCCTATAACTTTTGTTGATGCGAATGCTAACTTTAAAAATATCTATATAGAAGAAGAACAAAATTTAAAATTTTTATTAGGTAATTACATTGAGAGAATCAGTCATATAGGTAGCACTTCAATAGAAAATATAAAGACAAAACCTATTATAGATATTTTAATAGAAATAAATTTTAATAATAAAATTATTGTAAAAGATATATTGCTTAATAATAATTATCTTCTAATGAACGAAAATACAAGCAAAATATCATTTAATAAGGGATATACCATAAATGGTTATGCTGACAAAGTATTTCATATTCATATAAAGAAATATGGAGATTGTGATGAATTATATTTTAGAGATTATCTCAATGATAATTTAGATAAATCTAAAGAATATGAAAAATTAAAGTTAGAGTTGTATAACAAATTTAAACCAAACAGAGATTTATATACAGATGGTAAAACTAAATTTGTCAATGAAATAGTTGAAAAAGCCAAAGAAATTTATAAAGATAGATATTAGCAAAATTACAATCATATTTAAGATTTACTCTTTTTTTGTTATAATTAAGAAAATATTTACTATATTTCATTACTAATAACTCAATGTCAAAGACTTTTGACAGACAAAAATATTTCTTTCCTATAAAATGTAATTGGAGGTGCAAAATGAATGTTGGAGCAAGAATTAAAAAACATAGAGAAAAACAAAATATTTCACAAGATGAATTAGCATTAAAAGTATTTGTTTCAAGACAAACAATATCTAATTGGGAAACAAATAAAAGTTACCCTGATATAAAAAGTTTAACTATGTTATCTAACATTTTTCATGTAACTCTAGATGATTTTATAAAAGGAGATATAGA
>CATKYP010000084.1 GCA_949840855.1 uncultured Bacilli bacterium
GTATTTAAAAGATGTTTAATAATTATTTGGTATTATTTATGTAGGGAAGGTGATATTAGTGAAATTATATGCAATTAGACACGGATTAACTTATGCGAATGTTGAGGGAATTTATAATGGTACTTTAGATGAGGATATTAATGAAATTGGAGTTACTCAAGCGATACAAGCAAAGGAACTGATGAAAGATATTAACTATGATATAATATATTGTTCACCTATGTTAAGAGCAAAACATACTTGTGAAATAATTAATGATAAAAATATTACTGTAATTTATGATGATAGGCTTAGAGAAAGGACTTTAGGTAATTTAGATGGAAAAAGTTTAGTTAATGAAGGTTTTAGTAAGAAATCTTTTTTTGACTATAATTATAAGTCAGATGATGAGAAATTTGAAGATTTACCTACTTTATTTAAAAGAGTACATAATTTTTTAGATGAAATTATTAAAGAAAATGAGAATAAAAATATATTAATCATAGCACACGGAGGAGTTTTGAGGGCAATATACTTTTATTTTAATGAAATACCAGAAAATGGTGATTTATCAATTTATGTGCCTAAAAATTGTGAAATAAATACATATGAAATATAGTAGAATTAAATTAATTGAAAAGAATCGATTTTCTTGCTAATTGTTATCGATTCTTTTTATCAATGAAAAAAGAGTAATTTCTAAATAATTGCTCTTTTTTGAATATTTGTCTAAATAGGCTCTGTTTTATGGAGTAGTTGGAGGTGTAGGTGTGGATGTTTCATTTTTAAATTTATAATATATTTTTATGATACTTCCTTCTGATACATTAAAGCTTCCACCAGTTTTAGTAGTATCAACTTCATTAGTACATTTTTCATTTGCTGGAACATTAAATTTTGGTACTTGACTATAACTAATAGTAATAGATGTATTTTTTGATGTGGCTGTCATTTTTTCAAATCCTAGTAGAGGTGAAGAATCACAACTTTCGTTTTGACAACAGTAATAATTTACTGTATAGTTTATAGTTTTATCTTTTTCTTCTACTTTTTCTTTAATAGGAACAGTAACTGTTGCAGGAGAGCTTGCAAGAGCATTATAACTTTTATAAGTTGCTATAACTTTGAATGTTAATGAACCACTTGTTTGTTTGTGTGAATATTTGAAACTTGTACTAGTTGTAAAGCCTAGTAGGGTATCATCTAGATAAACGTTATATCCAAGTTCACCATAATTATCGTTTCCATTTCCTGATACTCCATTCCAAGTAAGAGTTATTTCACCATCTGTATTTGTTCCTTTTAAATTTGTAGGAGCACTTAATCCTTGTTCTAAGTCGCTAGATGAAGCATTATCTGGTTGTGCATCTTTTTTAAATAATTCGTAAGTTACACTTCCACCATATCCTTCAGGAGCAATTTTTGGTGGGTTACTTCCAGATATTACAGGTAATTTAACTACAGAGTCTGGCATTTTAAATTCTTCTTTGTTAGATTCAAAGACACCATTTGCTATAGCTTTAAATAAATGATCTTTAGCAATTGATGCTGGGACATTTCTAAGGCAATATTCTCTATTTATTACTTTGTCATATCCATACCACATTCCAATTACTGTTTTAGTGGTATAACCAACTACCCAAGAATCTCTAATAGCATCAAGTGGTAAGTTGTGAGATCTTATAAAGTTTTCATCAAAGTTTGTTGTACCTGTTTTGGCTGCAACATTTTGAATTGAACCTCCATTTAGAGATACATCTTGTAAGACACTACTTATCATATAAGCTGTAGCATCACTCATAACTTTTTTCTTATTAGATTTATGTGATATCGTTTCTTCAGTAGTACGATCTACTATTTTTTCAACAGAATAAGGTTCGTTATAATATCCACCATTTGAGAAAGCAGCATAAGCAGCTGACATTTCAAGAGGGTTAGTACCAGAGAATGCTCCAATTGAATGAGCTTCGTGAATTCTACCATTTTCAACTTCTGGTGTTATACCTAGATTTTGCACAAATTCAATAATTTTTTTGTTATCAACTTGTTGAAATGCTTTTAAGGCAGGTATATTACGTGATAAGGCAAGAGCTCGTCTTAGTGTCATATTACCCATATATGAATTATCCCAGTTACTAATTGAACGTCCATTTGAATATGAGTATGGACTATCTATAAAAGGTGTGTAAGTGGACCAATCATTATATTCTATTCCTGGTCCATAATCAAATAATGGTTTAGCAGTTGATCCAGGCTGTCTATTTCCATGTGTTGCATAATTGAAATCGCCAATTTTTCTGTTACGTCCAGCTCCAATTGCAAGTATTTTTCCAGTTTGTGAGTCTAGGACAGATACACCAGATTGAATTTGATCATCTTTCCAAGTATATGATGTACCATTCATTACATTATTTACAGCTTCTTGTTTTCCTCTATCTAGGTTTGTATATACTAGGACTGATTGATTGTATGGATCAATTTCATATTTATTTTGTAATTCATCTACTACTGTATCTATATATGCTTGATATGGATTTGTTGCTGTTCCTTTACCTCCAGTAGAATTACCAACAAGTGATTCTATTGAGATAGCATTTGCAGCGTCCTCTTCTTCTTTAGTAATATATCCATGTATTCTCATCAAATAAAGAACAGTTTTTCTTCTTTTTGCTGCATTTTCTGGATTAGATGTAGGTCTATAATAATTTGGAGCTTTGAACATACCTGCAAGAGTAGCAGCTTCACTTAGGTTAAGTTCACTAACACTTTTTTGGAAGTAAGCTTCACTAGCTTCTTCAACTCCATAGATAACACCACCTAGGTTGTGATTGTTAACATAGTATTCTATTATTTGCTCTTTAGTATAATTTTTTTCTAGTTTGAATACGGCTAGATAAATATCTGTAAATTTACGAATAATTCCTTTTATACCTGATGCTTCTGTAGAAGTAAATGAGTTTTTTACAACTTGCATTGAAAGGGTGGAAGCTCCACCAGCTCTAGAGTTTCCCATTAATTGACCCATAGTTGCTTTGGCAAATCTTGGGAGATCAACTCCATTATGTTGGAAAAATCTTGAGTCTTCAGTTGCAACTATAGCATCTATTAAGACTTGTGGTAGTTCTTCATATGTTACTTTTTCGCGTTTTTCACTACCAAGTTTTGCAAATTCTTTACCATCTTTATCATATAAAATAGATAATTCTTTGGTTTCTAATTGTTTTGGATCAAATTTTGGTGCTGTAACTGTTATATATGCTAGAAATGCTCCAAAAGTTAATAAACCTAATATAAATAAAATTAAGAATAATATTAGAAAAATATTTAAAATCTTTCTTTTCTTTGAATTTGTTTTAACACTTCCTATAAAGTAGGCAATAGCAGATATTATTATCATTATTATAGCAACTAGAACAGTTATTATTAATCCTAATTTAAATAATGAAAGTGTTAAGATAATCATACATAGCATAGACCAAGGTATCCATAGATTTTTTTTCTTTTTCTTGCTATTTTTTCTCGTTTCATTAAAACTATCTTTTGAATATTGTTTTGTTTTTTCTATATCACTTTTTTTAGGACTAGAAGTTTTTTTTGTCCTTGTACTTGTTTTTTTATTTGTATTTTTACTTGCCATATTAAATTCCTCCAATTTTATCTAATACTTCTAAATAGTCTACTCTTGGACTGTATTTGTCTTTAATTAAGTAGGCTTTTTCATTGAAATAATTTATGCTTATGGATTTTCTAGTAGTAGTTTGTAAATAATTATATAAATCTTTTTCTAATAATAGATATGTTTTATTTAGTTTAGTGAATCTAACTATTAAAAAAGAGATTCCGCCATTTTTTTCAATATTTTCTAGATGTTTTAATTGATGAGGGTGAATGTTATTTAAAGGAAACATTGTAGTAGATGTTGTTTCTTTAGCTTCAAAGTCAATATATTTTCCCTTATATAATCCATTATAGTCAGTAGTTGATGGTGTATCGAAGTATCCTTCTGTAACCTTATTTTTTTTATAATCTACTTTGACTATCTTTAAAGGTGTAGGCTTTTTATAGATAAAGGCTTTATCAATTTGTCTATAGTATTCATTTGTTGTATTTAGTTCACTTTCAAGACTCATTCCGCGGTTAGCATAGTTTGTATAATAAAAATTATTTTCCTTTGTTCTTTTTTTTAAGCCATTTGGATAATTCATCTCATCACCTATTTTATATTATACTATATTTTGATTTATTTGGCTATTAATTTTTCTTTTATTGAAATGTCTTTTTATTTCTTGTTATAATTATTATATGATAAAGATTAGAAGAGCTTTTCTAAAAAAGTTGTAATATTATGTAGTATTTATAGGAGTTGATTTGATGGAATATAATATTTTTAAAGTTGGTGTTGATTTTGATTTTCTAGCTAATGTTTCTATGAATACGAAAGGGACTAGATGTAAGAGAATTGCTCGTTCAAGAGAAGGAGAAGAAGAGATATATTTTAAATATGAGAGTTATAATTGTAGTGAGTCTTGTTCTGAAAAAATGAGTTTTGAAATTGCAAAAGTATTAGGATATTCTTGTGCTAGAATAGAGTTTGGCGAGGATGAGGATGGAAGAATTGGTGTTTTAAATTATTTATTTGTTGATAGACAGGAAGAAGTGCATAGTGATGCTATTTCTTATATAAATAAAGATTCTTCTAAGAGAGGAGAGTTTTATACAATTTCTAATATAAAAAGGTGCTTAGATGAAATTGATGAGAATCTTTTTAATGATTTTTTAAAAATAATGGTATTTGATTGTCTAGTAGGTGAGACTGATAGACATGAAGAAAATTGGGGAATTACTAGGAGTGATAAAGGGTATAAGTTATCTCCTTTATATGACAATGGTTGTAATTTACTAAGAAATTTTAAGAATTATAGTTTTGCAAGAAAGTATTATGATATACCAGAAAAAAGAATCGGAAAAGATATAGATCTTCTGATTAAAGGCAATGATTTTGTACGTTTTATAGAGATATGCAAAA
>CATKYP010000085.1 GCA_949840855.1 uncultured Bacilli bacterium
TAGGATAAATCTTCACTCTATAAAATCCCTTTAATTTAATTCTATAATTATGACAAATTTTTTCTAAAATATTTCTTATGCTATCCTCTATCTCTGTCTTATTATGAAAATTAACTGAATCTGAATAGCAATTATGAATAAATATTCTAAATCCCTCATCTACACTTTCAACTTTCATATTATCACCTAAAATATAATATGAAAAAAGTCTAAATAGTTTCTTCTACTAGACCTTTAATTTTATTTAATGTATCATCGCGACCAATTTTAGTGACACTAGAAAATACTACTATATCATCTCCCACAACCAAATCAATAGCATCCATTATCTGTTTTAAACACTTCTCTTTCTTACTACCACCTATTTTATCTGACTTTGTAGCAATAATAGTTACAGGTAAATTATAATATTTTAAAAAGTTATACATTAATATATCATCATCTGTTGGCTTCATTCTAAAATCAACTAACATAAATACTCTCTTTAATTGCTGTCTCTTTTGTAAATATTCTTCAATCATAAGTCCAAACTTTTCTTGCGTTTTTCTAGAAACACTAGCATAACCATATCCAGGTACATCAATTAAATAAAAGTTCTTATTAACCAAGTAAAAATTAAGTGTTTGAGTCTTTCCAGGTCTAGCGGATGTATAAGCAAGATTCTTTCTCCCAAGAAGGGTGTTAATAAAACTACTCTTTCCTACATTACTACGACCAACAAGTAAAAATTCAGGTAAGCCTCCTTCAGGATACTGACTTCTACGTGTTGCGAGTATTTCTAAATCAGCACTTTTTATAATCATTTAAACTTCCTCCTCCAAAGAATTATCTTTTATATACTTTTCACATACTTTATCAAGTTCATTAACAATAATATGTGCTTCCTCAAAGGTTGCTACTTTAACACCACTTGCAAATTTATGTCCTCCACCATTATGATTTTCAGCCACTTTATTTATTTCAGGACCCCGAGAACGAATAGAAATTCTAATTTGACCATTCTTTACATCCTCAGTAATAGTTACCCATACTAATATCTCCTGTATAAAATTAAAGTTATTAATCATATTTCCAGCAGCAGCACTATCTACTTTATATTTATTTTGTATATCATCTGTTATATCAATATAGGAAACTCCATTTTCTGTAACTTGCATATTTTGTGCCATATATCCCTCAAGTTGTACTTCATTAAATGGGCGCAAATATAAATTCTGATATACTTTACTAATATCTACATCATACTCACTTAAATATCTAGAAACAAGAGAAAAAGTTTTAGCCGTAGAGGTATTAAATAAAAAACGATTAGAATCACTTACAAGTCCATAATATAATGTTTCAGCTATTTCTTTATTACAACTAAGTTTAGTACTTAAAAGTAACTCCATAATTATTTGAGCAACACTACTAGCACTCTCTTCAATATATTCTATTCCTCCAAAATCCTCTATAAATGGATGATGATCCATTTTTATAACATACTTAAAATCTTCTACTTTAGCAGAATCGATTCTTCTCTTATCTGGTGTATCAACAACTATTAGTAATGCATCTTTCCACTCTTCTATTTTATCTAGCCTTCCAATAAATGAAAATCTATTTGTTCCTGTTCCAATAGCAAAAACTTTCTTATTAGGAAAAGTAAGTTTTATAGAATCTCTAAGAGCAATCTGACTAGCTAATGCATCTGGATCAACACCAATATGTCTTGCTATAACAATAGTATCATATTTCTTTATTGTCTTATAAATCTGTTTAAACATATAATCATCCAATCTAATTTTCAATAAACTTTAATGTATCTCTAGCAATTAACAATTCTTCATCAGTTGGTACAACATATACTTCTATTTTAGAATCATCTGTACTAATCTTTGCAAATTCTCCTAAAATTGTATCATTCTTATCATAATCTATTTTAACACCTAAACATGCCAAATTATCACAAACCATTTTTCTAAATGGCGCTGAATTTTCCCCTACTCCAGCAGTAAATGATATAACATCTACTCCACCTAATTCAACATAGTATGATGCAATATAATTAGTTACACTACGACAATATTTATTAAAAGCTAAGTAACACCTAGAATCTCTCTCATCCATACCAGCTAAAATATCACGCATATCACCACTTTTACCGCTAATACCAAGTAGTCCAGAAGTCTTATTTAATTCATCTATTACTTCATTAGCATTCATTCCCTCTTTTTCCATAACATAAGGTATTATTGAAGGATCTATATCTCCACTTCTAGTTCCCATAATAACACCAGAAAGAGGCGTAAATCCCATTGTGGTATTTATACATTTACCATTATTGATTGCCGCAAGACTAGCGCCATTTCCTATATGACAATTTATTAATTTAAAATCCTTTTTACCTAATTTATTAGTAAGAGTCTCCGTTATATATCTATGACTAGTCCCATGAAAACCATATTTACGAACACCATAATCTTTATACCAATCATATGATGTAGCGTATAAATAATTCTCTTCTTCTATCGTTTGATGAAAAGCAGTATCAAACACTCCAACCATAACAACATTAGGAAGTTTCTCTCTAAAAGCATTTATTCCAAGTACATTAGCAGGATTATGAAGTGGTGCAAACTCTTTAAATTCTAACAAATCTTTAACAACTTCATCAGTAATAACAACAGAATCACTATATTTATCCTTTCCATGAACAAGTCTATGTCCCACTCCATCAATTTCAGAAAGCGATTCAATAATATTAAGACTTATAAGTTTATCGAATAAAACATTAACAGCATCTGTATGATCCTTCATCTCCACTTCGTGTTCTATTCTTTGACCATTATATTTAATAACACTATTACTGTTATTCATTCCAATTCTTTCAAATAATCCACTAGCAATAACTTCTTCTTTTTCCATATTAAATAAACTAAATTTAAGTGAACTACTACCAGCATTTACACAAATTATTTTCATACATTATCCCTCTTTCTTACATAATCTATTACATTGTATCAAATTTATAAAAAAAAGTCACTGTCTTTAACAGTGATTTTAATTAAAGCATATAAATAATAAACATTTTTTATTCAAAAAAAAACAGTCTCAAAGACTGTCTAAAAACTATTATTTCCACATATAGTAACAAGTTCTTTATAAACATCATTATCAACTTTTTTGATAGAAGATAACACCTCGTTCAACGAATCTCTATAATTACCTTGAAAAAAATAATCCATAGCTAAATCAAGTTTATCATTAATACGGTAATAATCTCTAAACCTATTTGCATATTCTATAGTAACTTCAGCAAGTGAAGCTTCTCTTATCATATCATTTGTTGTATTATAAAGTTTCAAAACTAAATCTCTTGCTGTATCAACCCTTGTATTAAGTGTACTAATAACAATAGGCTTACGAGAAAGTTCACTAATAACCTCACTTATTGCTTCATTTGCTTCATTTAATTCAACAAAATATTTATCACTTATAACAGGTAATTTATAATTTCTAATCAAATTTTTACTAGCTTTTAGAAACTTTTCAATCTCTTCTAATTGCTCTCTAGCACGTTGTTCATCATCATACATTGTACCAAGATTCTTTAAAGTAGTATCCAAATCTTCTGTAACATTTTTAAGTCTTACAGTCAACTCCTCTACTTCCTTATGGAGTTCAGAATAAGGTGTAGATTTACTCTCAACTTTAGAAAGCATTTTCTTATAATCATCATTAATTACAATTAATGTTTTTTCTTCCTCTTTTATTTTATCAACATCTTCTGCTTTCATATCATACATATTCTCAATTTGATCAAGTTGAGAAGTCATATCTTCTACTACCTTATTAGTCTTTGAAAGTTTCTTATCAAAATCACGACTTACTTCATCATATACTTTTTTACTAAGCCTTTCTTTCTCGAAGTCAACAAATAAAGAATCCAAATAATCAAGTATAGTTTTTAACTCTATCATACAATCTTCTAAATTAAGAACTCTAATTCTATCAAGTATAGCACCAACATTTTTATTAGCCTCTTCGATATTATAATCAAGATTTAAATATTGAAGAGAATAACCCTCTTCTATCATTTCATCAGCTATATCTTTGACTTCCTTAATCTTTTGAGGTATTAACTGCTTAGCCATTAAAACAAGATCTGGGGTTTCTTTAACAACACCTTCCATTTGCTCAATCAAAACAGTAAGAGCTTTTATTATATGAACAACTTCAGCATAATCATTCTCATCCATTGCCTTTTCAAATACTAAGAATCTTTTTTCAATATTTTCAAGTTGCAAACTAATAGACTCCTGCATTTCATCATATAAATTAGAATGATTATGGTATTCATTATTAATTTTCCTATATCTTGTCTTTAACTTTATAAGATTACTCCTATATTTTTCCTCACTAGAAGTTATTTCCTTTATTTCTTTTAGTAAATTTTCAGCATATTCTCTTATTTTATAAATTTCAAGTTCACACTTAGCAATCTTTTTATCACAGTTACAATAATCCTTCTTCTCAAAAAAAGTATCAAGTTCTATTAATAAATCATCAATACTAGGAAGTAAACTATTTTTTATATAATCAATTTTATTATTCCAATTATTATAACGAATTTCTAATTCTTCATTCTTATTCATAGAATCTATTTTAGATAACTCAAGCGAAATAGGTATGCTACCAACTAAATTTTTATCTACTTCAAGTCTCTCTAAAATATTCTTATATCTCTTCTTTTTCTTATTAATTAATAAGTATATAGAAAAAATGATAACTACAACAAATATACAAATTCCTATAATAATATAAGTCATATTATTGTGCTTCATAAAGTCACCTCTACTATAACAATATTCTATCATAAATAGACAACATAGTTCTACTATTTTTACAAATTACT
>CATKYP010000086.1 GCA_949840855.1 uncultured Bacilli bacterium
ACCACCCTAACTAATTTAATAATAAACAATTAAATATTAAAAGTAAAGTTCTTTTCTAAAAACTTTGAACCACAAAATATATAAGAACCCCAACTAGTATTATTAAAAGTATTATTAAAAGAATCTTAAATATAGCTGGTGCCTTTTTCTCTTCTTCGAAACTTGTATCAATATCAAAATCTTTATCTGATAAATCCATAGATCTAGTATAAAAAGATTGATCCATATCTTTTAAAATTGACTTTTCAGGAGTGTCTGGTTGATAATTATCTTTATTCTCCTGGACTTTATCTAAAAAGTCCTTATCAATAAGATCAATATTTGTTTCTGCCTTTTGACTTTCTATCGCATCCTCCTTATCAGTAGCCATCAAATCACTAAGCAAATTAACAGATGTTGCTTGATCTATTTCTCCTTTTAAAGTCTTAGAAGTAATTGTATTAATTAACTCTTTTACAGAATCCTTATCAGGCACAATTTCTTTATTCTTTATTTTTTTATATTTTTCTATTTCTTCCTCTGTTAAAAAATAATCTTCAAAACTCTTTTTATTATCATTCTTAGAAGGTAAATTTCTCTTAGCTTCTTCTATAGCTGTATTAATATCGTATACTCTATTTCCTCTTTCTTGATATAAATAATTAAAATCATCCAACTCTTTTCTTACGGGTCTATATTCCACAAAACCAGCATAATCCTTTGTTCTTTGATAACTTTCTCTAGTATTAACTTTTCTAGATTTTAATTCCACAGCATTGCTATTTCTAACGTCAGTAATTGTAGTATATCTAGCATTATTATCAAGGGAAGTATAAAGTTCTTCATTTTTAGAACTTCTAGTAGCACCAGTATCACTAATTGATCTATACCTATCCATTCTACTTCCCATACAACTCACCTTCCTATATACTTATAAAATATATTTTACCATACATATTTATTAATTAGAAGCCTAAATTTTCTTTACGAGAAAGTTTTTTTCTGATAAAATTTAATGGAAAGGAGAATTAATTATGAAAGTAAAAGTTAATGAGGAAGCTTGTATTAGTTGTGGTGCTTGTGAAGCTATTTGTCCAGAAATTTTTGAATTAAATGATGAAAGAATTTCTACTTGTAAAAAAAATGATATTACAAAGGAAAATGAGGAAATAAAAAACAATGTAAGAGAGGCTATGGATTCTTGTCCAACTGGTGCAATAGTAGAAGTTAGCGAGGAAGACAAAAATAAATAGTTTTATCAAAATAAAAATACTGCAAAACATAATGTAGTATTTTTTTATGAAACAAAAGAGTTAAAACTTTTTATACTAAATAAAGTTCTAATCTCTTTTCTGATAAGAATATAATCTTTTTACTTCTTTTAAATTAAGTCTTCTATATTCTCCACTTTTTAAATTTTTAACATCTAAAAAAGCAAAATATTCCCTTTTAAGTTTTATAACAGAATGTCCTAAGGCCTTAAAGATATTCTTAACTTCGTGATTATGTCCTTCTTTCAAAATTAGGGAAACATAACTAACATCACTACTAGAATCATATTTTTTAACTTTAACATATTGAGGATAACATTTAATACCATCTATTATAATTCCACCTTTTAAAGATGATATTTCCTCTTTTGTAACTATTCCCTCAACCTTTGCATAATAACATCTTTCTATCTCATTTCTTGGATGCATTAAAATATTTGCAAGTTCTCCATCATTTGTAAGTATTATCGCCCCTGTTGTATCATAATCTAATCTTCCAACTGGATATATTCTTTTATCAGTATCTATTAAATCAACAACTGTTTTTCTATTTTTATCATCAATAACACTTGAGACTACACCTCTTGGTTTATTTAATAAAAAATACACTTTTTCCTCTTTTGTTATACTTTTTCCATCAACAATAATATTATCACTATATTTTGCTTTACTACCAAGTATAGCTACTTCACCATTAATAGTAACTAAACCTTTCTTTATTAATTCTTCAGCACGTCTTCTAGAACAAATACCTGAATTTGCTATAATCTTTTGCACTCTTTCCATATAAATCACCAACTAGCTATATTATATCAAATTTAAAAATATTTTTCTATCACAAATTAAACTTAAACATACAATACCATAAGGAGGTAAAATTATGTATAGAACATCTTATAACCCATATAATCAAAATACTATGTATAGAAGTTCCACTACTACATCTTCTGCTAATCAAGGTGGATACTATGATGAAAGAGGTTTTTGGATACCATTTGTAGTTGGTGGACTTGCTGGAGGTGCCCTTGGTTATGGTATAGCTAATAACAATTTTTTAAGTAATAGTAATAATAATGGTTATTATCCAATGGGTCCAGGACCTAGACCTTGTTGTGGACAGGGACCTATTTTTGTTACACCATATCCTTGGTATTAAAAAGTCAATTAAGACTTTTTTTATTTTACAGGAAGTTCAATAAACACATCTGTTCCTTTATTTAATTGTGATTTATAATACATTTTCCCATTATGTAAATTAATAATCTCTTGTGATAAAGAAACACCAAGTCCAGTACCATTTTCTTTTGTTGTATAAAAGTTTTCTCCTATATGTTTAAGTGTATCCTTACTCATTCCTACTCCATTATCACTAACTTTTATTACTAATTGATTGCTTCTTATATATGCCTTTAATATTATTTTCATATTTTTCTTTTTAGCTTCAATACTATTTTTATAAATATTTATGAATACTTGTTTAATTCTATTATAATCAAGATCTAAATATACTTCATCATCTGGTATTATAAATTCATACTTAATATTGTTGTTCTTTAATAATGGCATTAATTCATCTCTGATATCTTCAAGCAACATACAAATATCAGTATCCTCTTTTGCTACTTTTATTTTAGTATAATCTAGAAAATCATCCATCAAAGTAAGTGTTCTATTTATCTCTTTACTAATAACAGGAATGTACTCATTATATTTTTCATAATCAGAATCTAACATATCTAAGTAACCTCTACATACCGCTAAAGGGTTCTTTACTTCATGAGTCATTTTAAATAATGACTGTTTAATCTCCTTTTCACGGTTTAATTCATTCAAAGTACTATTATAATTAACAATATTCTCACTTAAATCTATTATAAATACTATTAAATATAAGAAGAAAGCTAAAAGTAAAGAACTAAAGAAAATATATGTAAAAAGGTCTAAATAATTAGAGTTTGGCATAATATTAAATATAGTTTGATATATCATTGATAAAATCCTAATTACTAAAAAGCTATTTATAATTTTACCCATCCTATTACTTTTCTTATTAAATAATAGGAATGAAAAAAAGTATAATAAATATTCAATAAGTAACATAACTATATTAAAGTTAAATCTATAATAATTAAATATAATTAAAATAATAGCAATCGTAATAGAAGTAATGCTTTTATTTTTTATAAAACTAACAACTAATGGTATTTCAAATAAAAGTGTTGGATAAATTGTTTTAAACATAACTCCATATCTAATAAGCATATAAATAGATGAATAAAGTGCAAGCTCTAATACAATTGATTTTTCTTTTTTATCTAAATTTTTTGTATATGCAGAATAAATTAAATAAACTGTAAGTGGAAATAAAATATATATAGTATTAACAATAACTCCTCCAAATATTGACATATAATATAATCCCTTCTTTCTGTATTAATTATATTAAATACAGTTGTCATATTTTGTCGAATTATGGTATATTATGAAATCTTTTGTCTCAATATAAGGAATTTTATCAAAAAATGGAAAATTATATTATCATAATAAAAACTTTATACAAATCACAATAAAAAGTTAAAAAAATATATAGACATAAACCCATTTTTTTGTTATTATCTAATTATCAAATATTTGCAGATGTAGTTTAGTGGTTAGAATACGGCCTTGCCAAGGCTGTGACGGGGATTCGATTTCCCTCATCTGCTCCAAAAGGTAAAATCGTTGCACCAAGTGACGTTAATAATTAAATCAATTTGAAATATGATTGATTTTTTTGTCGATCAAAATAGTCTAATCAAGAAAAGTATGATAGATAATTACTGCAGAAAAATTAGAAAACGTTCTGAAAAAATGCAAGATAACCTTAATAATTTTGATAAGGATATCCAAAAAGAAAAAGACGATTCTAAGTCATTATGACACTCAATGTCTTTTTAATTATTTATTTTTTATAATACCGCTTAATTTAGATATAACTTTTTCTTTTTCATCAATAGTATAATAACCATCTATATGTCCAAGTAATTCGCCTTTTTTAAAGATTAATAATGAAGGTAATTCGGTAATTTTATATTCATCAATAATTTTATAACTCTCAGCTTTATAAAACAAAGTATCTCTGGGAAGATTTTTAGTTAAGTCTTTTATTGGAATAGATCTTAACAAACACTCTACTACATCAGGATTATAAACTTCTATTAAAGTTAAACAATCCTTTTCTGTTTTTTCTTTTATTTCTTCTAATTCTATTTTAAAAAAGTCTGATATAGCAACTGCTCCATATCTATCAACAAATAAATCTTTGGTTGTTCTTGGATCTTCATCTATTTCTTTCCCTATTTTTTTGTATTCTTCATTACTTTTAGCAACTATAATTGCTCCTATTGGACATTCTTTTTCACATAGTCCACAAGATATACACTTATCATTATCAATTTCAATAATTTCTTTTTCTTCATTCCAAGATAATGCTCCTGTTGGACAAACATCAATACCCCCACACTCTTTTGCATTATCACATATTTTAAAATTTACTAATACTGCCATATTTTTAACCTCTCTTCCTCATCATATTAACTATATTCGCTA
>CATKYP010000087.1 GCA_949840855.1 uncultured Bacilli bacterium
TTCTCCTTCCTCTATTTCGATATCATCTATATTTCCATCAAACTCCAAATCATCTAAACTAGTATCATCATCATCTTCTTCTTCGTAATCAGAATCACTATCATATACTATCTCATCGTTTGATGTCAGAACATCCTTTTTATTATCCTCAACTTCATCAATTGAAAGTCTTAATTCATCTTTATCTTCATTTTCTTCAATATCTTTTAAATCTAAATATTTTCCTTCATCATCCTCAATGGAAACATTAAGTCCTAAGGCTTGGAACTCTTTCATTAATACTCTAAACGACTCAGGTACTCCAGCATCATTTATCTCTTGACCTTTTACAATAGACTCATATACTTTAACACGACCAATAACATCATCACTCTTAACAGTCATCATCTCTTGAAGAGTATGAGCAGCACCATATGCATAAAGTGCCCAAACTTCCATCTCTCCAAATCTTTGACCACCAAATTGAGCTTTTCCACCAAGTGGTTGTTGAGTAACCATAGAATAAGGTCCAGTAGAACGTGCATGTAGTTTATCATCGACCATATGATGAAGTTTGATCATATACATAACACCAACGGCTATCCTATTATCAAATGGCTCTCCTGTTCGTCCATCATATAAGACTGTCTTACCATCTTCGTCCATTCCAGCTTCCTTCATCATCTCTTCTATATCTTCAATATGAGCACCATCGAATACCGGAGTAGCAACATGAACACCTAGTTTTTTAGCAGCCATTCCCATATGTAACTCTAATACCTGTCCTAAGTTCATACGTGAAGGTACACCTTGTGGATTAAGCATAACATCAACTGGTCTACCATCAGGTAAATATGGCATATCTTCTTGTGGAAGAATAAGTGAAATAACACCTTTATTACCATGTCGACCACTCATTTTATCCCCAACTTGTATTTTACGTTTTTGAATAATATATACACGAATAACTTTAGATACACCTGCTGGTAATTCATCATTATCCTTATGAGAATAAATCTTTATATCTTGAACAATTCCGTCTCCTCCATGAGGAACACGTAATGAAGTATCACGAACTTCACGTGTCTTTTCACCAAAGATAGCATGTAAAAGTTTTTCTTCACTTGTAAGTTCAGCCATTCCCTTTGGAGTAACTTTACCTACTAATATATCTCCTTCTTTAACTTCAGTTCCAATAGTAACAATCCCATTTTCATCTAAGTTTCTACGAGCTTCTTCACTAACATTTGGAATATCTCTTGTAATCTCTTCTGGCCCAAGTTTAGTTTCACGACATTGCATTTCATAATCTTCTAAATGTAATGAAGTATAAGCATCATCTTTAACTAAATTTTCATTTAATATAACAGCATCTTCATAGTTATATCCATTAAAAGTCATAAAGGCAACAGTCATATTTTTACCAAGAGCAAGTTCTCCTTTATCTGTACTATTACCATCAGCTATTATTGTATCACCAGCAATAACCTTATCTCCTACCTTAACAATAGGTTTTTGATGACTACAAATACTAGAATTAGCAAGCTCATAATTAGCTAGATTATAAGTCTCTTTTCCATTAGGAGTTTTAACAACTATACGTCTAGCATCTACATAATCAACTATACCATCCTCATTTGCTATCACACAAACACCAGAATCCTTTGCAGCAATATGCTCAACACCAGTTCCAATAAAAGGAGCTTCTGTTTTTAAAAGCGGCATAGCTTGTCTTTGCATATTAGCACCCATAAGAGCACGAGTAGCATCATCATGTTCCAAGAATGGAATACAACTTGTTGTAACCGAAACAACTTGTTGTGGACTAACATCTATTAAGTCAACTTTACTAGGTTTTGATAAAATATTTTCCCCATGAAATCTAGCATTTACTACTTCATCAATTATAGTATTATCTTCACTAGTACCAACTGTTGATTGACTAATAATATAGTCCTCTTCTTCATCAGCAGTTAAATAAATAACCTCATCTGTAATTTTAGAATCAATTACCTTACGATATGGTGTCTTAATAAAACCATAATCATCAATTCTTGCATAACTTGCAAGAGAAGTAATAAGTCCTATATTTGGTCCTTCTGGAGATTCTATAGGACAAATTCTACCATAGTGAGAAGTATTAACATCACGCACTTCAACTCCTGCTCTATCACGAGAAAGTCCTCCAGGTCCTAGTGCAGATAAACGACGTTTATTTGTAAGCTCAGCAATGGGATTCGTCTGATCCATAAACTGAGATAATTGACTACTTCCAAAGAATTCTTTCATTGCAGCAGTTACTGGTCTAATATTAATTAATGTTTTAGGAGTAATTTCTTCCATCTCTTGAGTAGTCATTCTTTCACGAATAACCCTTTCCATACGAGATACACCAATTCTAAATTGATTTTGTAATAACTCACCGACTTGACGAACACGTCTATTTCCCAAATGATCAATCTCATCATAATTTCCTACACTATGAAGTAAATTTAAGTAATATGATATAGCAGCATACACATCAGATATAGTTAGACGTTTAACTTCTATAGTTTGATCATTTCCAATAACAGATAATGTTTTCTTAGGATCAGTTGGGTCAACAATCTTTATAATTTGAACTTTATTATATGTATCTAAATCCTCATTAACCTTTACTTCTTCTACACCATATCCACCATTTAATATTTCTCTCAATTCTTCAATATTAACTTTTGTAATAGAGTCTCCCCTATTAAACTTAGTTTCTCCATCAACTACAATATCTTGAGCAAGTACCTGTCCAAGTAATCTATCACAAACATTTAATTTACGATTAAATTTATAACGACCTACACGTGCTAAATCATACCTAAATTCATCAAAGAACCTTGTAATAATATTATTCTTAGATGAATCAAGTGTTGCTGGTTCTCCTGGTCTTAATTTCTCATAAATTTCAATTAAAGCCTCATCTGTATTTTTAGTAGAATCCTTACTTAAAGTATTTTCTAAATATTCATCCTTACCAAACAAACTATAAATTTCTTCATTACTAGATAAACCAAAGGCTCTAAGAAGAGTTGTTAAAGTAACCTTTCTAGTACGATCAATTCTAACATATAATACATCCCTAGCATCTGTTTCAAACTCAAGCCAAGTACCACGAGTAGGTATAACTTGAGATGTTATTAATTCACGTCCATTCTTATCTATCTCGTGATTAAAATAAACACTAGGACTTCTAACAAGTTGAGAAACGATAACACGTTCAGCACCATTAATAATAAAAGTCCCAGAATTAGTCATAATAGGCATATCACCCATAAATATTTCCTGTTCCTTAACTTCTCCAGATTCACGATTAAACAAACGTACTTCAACCTTCAAAGGTGCAGAATAAGTACTTTCCCTATCCTTGCTTTCTTTAATAGTATATCTAGGCTTATCAAAATGATAATCCCCCACTTCCAATGAGAAAATACCAGAAAAATCTTCTACTGGAAATAAATCATCAAAAACCTCTCTTATACCATTTTCAATAAAATCTTTATAAGAACTTTTTTGTATTTCAAGTAAGCCCTTTAACTCATAAGTATTCCTTATTTTAGAATAATTTCTTCTTTTACGAAAATCACCACAATCAACTATCTTATATGACACATATTTCACCCCAATACATGAAATAATAAAAATAAAAAATAAAGAACATATTTATAAAAAATAATACGTTACCAACTTATATTATTAACATAGCAATTACAATAAGTCAATTAAAAGTACATTTAATTATAAAAAATCCTTTCTTTCGTTCTAATACCTCTACATTATAAACTTTTTCTAAGTCGGATATTAGCGATTTGGCACCTTGCTCTTTTCTAATTACCAAAAACAAGATACCGTCTTTTTCTAAATAGTTTATAGCATTCATCAAAATTTCATAAACTATTTTTTTTCCAGCCCTTATAGGCGGATTAGTAATAATACAAGAATATTTTTTATCAATTTTAGAATAACAATTACTTTCAAACACTCTAATATTACTACAATTATTTTCTTTGATGTTACGCTCAGCTAAATGAATAGCTCGCAAATTAATATCAATCATATCCACAGAGCTTTTAGTAATTTTATTTATTACAATTCCTAATACTCCATATCCACATCCAACGTCTAATATATTGGCTCCAACTTCTTCAATAGGGATGCATTCAAGAAGAAGTCTACTGCCAAAATCTAGCCCATCTTTTGAAAATACACCATTATCAGTATAAAAAGTAAAGTTTCTATCTAAAATAAATTCTTCACATTTTCGTACATTACTGGGTAATTTCTCATTAGAAAAATACTGTCCCATAAATTCTCCTAATAAAAAGAAGGAGACAACTATTTGAAATTATATAGTTATCTCCTTTCTGTAAAGATATAATACAATACTTGTCTATTGATGTCAAGATTTTTTTTCAAAAATCAAAAAAATTCTCAAAACTTGAGAATTTTTACTTAATAAAAGATTATTTTACTTCTACAGTAGCTCCAGCTTCTTCTAATTTAGCTTTAATTTCATTAGCTTCTTCAACTGGAATATTTTCTTTAACAACACCATTATTATCAACTATATCTTTTGCTTCTTTAAGTCCAAGACCAGTAATTTCCTTAACTACTTTAATAACTCCAACTTTAGCAGCTCCAGCATCTGAAATAGATACAGTTACTTGACTAGGTGCAGCATCAGCACCAGCGCCACCAGCAACTGGAGCAGCAGCAGCAACAGCTGTTGGATCAACTCCAAATTCCTCCTTCATTGCATCTACTAATTCTTTAATTTCTAAAAGATTCATTTCTTTTAAAGCACTAATAAAATCATCTTTATT
>CATKYP010000088.1 GCA_949840855.1 uncultured Bacilli bacterium
AAATTAAAAGAGTTTAGTTTCGAAAAAATATTAAAAAGATAATTATTTAGAGGAAGTGAAAAAGTTATGGAAAATAATCGACAAAATACGACAATCAACTGGTTGATTACGATTTATTTAAACCCCCTAGCAAATCCTTATAAATAAAGACTTTCTTTGATTTTAGATCTTACACATTTTTATTAAAAAAGTGATAAAATTACTAAAAATTGATAAAAATATAGTGATTTTAATGATATTTATGATGAGAATTAGAAAGGTGATTACGACGTTGTAACCCCCTAGTAAAAATTATAATAAAAAACAAAAAAGGAAGGTGATAATAGTGGAAAAGGAAAATAAAATTCTGATAAATAATAATAACGAATTAACAAATGTCGAAAATATTTATCAGGACATACGAAATAAGATAATAGTTGCTAGAGAAAAAATGTTTAAACATATTGATAGTACAATGACGGAAGTATATTGGTATGTTGGTAAAATAACTTATGAATTATCAGAAAATAGTACGAAAGCAAGTTATGGAAAAAAGATAATAGATGCTTTATCTATAAAACTAACTAATGAATTTGGAAGTGGTTTTTCCTCTGTTAGTATAAGGAGAATGAGAAGATTTTATGAGATGTATCCAATATGGTCGACAGTGTCGACCGAATTATCTTGGGCACATTTTCAAGAATTAATTAAAATAGATAGAAAAGAAGAAAGAGACTTTTATGAAGCAGAATCTATTAAATCTAACTGGGGATGTAGAGAACTTCGTAGGCAAATCAATACTAAATTATATGATAGATATTTAATATCACCAGATAAAAATTTAATAATAGAGGATTCTAAAAAAGGACTGATAGAAAAACAACCAGAAGAACTATTAAAGACGCCATATATTTTTGAATTTGCAGGATTAAAAGAAAATAGAAATTATTTGGAAACAGATTTAGAGAGTGCTTTATTATCACATTTAACAGAATTTTTACTCGAACTTGGACGTGGATTTTCTTTTGTTGCTAGTCAACAAAGGATTAAAGTAGGATCTGAATATTACTATCCTGATTTAATATTTTATAATAGGTTAGCAAAGTGTTTTGTAATAATAGATTTAAAGATAGGTAAACTAACTCATCAAGATATTGGTCAAATGCAGATGTATGTAAATTATTATAAAAAAAGTCAAATGATCGAAGGTGAAAATGAACCAATAGGAATATTATTGTGTGCTGATAAAGATGATGCAGTGGTAGAGATGACTTTAGGTGATAATATTAAAAATGTTTATGCATCAAAATACTTAACTTATTTGCCAACAAAAGAGGAATTAATCAAAATAATTAGAGATGAAAAAGAATTATATGAGTTAGCAAATGAAGATAAAAATGATTAGGTAATAATATTAATTTTAATATTTCAATATTTATAAAAAATGACACATTTAACAATAATTATGATTAACTATATAATCAAGTTGGAGCGTGATTTTATGAATAAATATAATATTGAAGAATTAAGAGAAAAGTTAGAACGTTGTAGAAATGTAAATCTTGATGATGTTAAATTAGAGGATGTAGATGAAATAACTTCTATAAAAATAGATAGAAGAAAACCTAGTGAAGAAAGAATATTAGATTTTATTATAAATACAAAAAATCCTTATATATTTAAGGTAAACGGAAAATTAGTTAGAATTAGATTTTCAGATACAGACAAAACAGCAGAAGATTGTCTTACCAATGTTTTAAAAAATTTATATAGATAGTTTTTGGAGGAAAGTATGAATAAAATAAAAGCGATTATTTTAGATCTTGATGGAACATTGTTAGATGATAATAAAAAAATAGGAGATAAAACAATACATTATTTGAAACAAATTAAAAATAATGTAAAAATAATTCCAGCAAGTGCGAGACAATTTTGTACTATAAAACCTTACTTGGAAAATTTGGGCTTGTTAGACGAGAATAATTATACAATTTGCTTTAATGGTTCTTTAATAGTTAATAACAAAGAATCCGAAATATTTTCATCACATATTGATAAAAGTGTAGTTATTAAAATAGATAATTTCATTTTAGATAATAAAATAGATTGGACTTATTATCTGTATGATAATAGATTATTAAGAAACGAAATTAGTAATATTGAGAAGTTTGCAAACGAAAATAAGATATATAAAATAGTTGGTGTATCAACGACTAGTGTAATAAACAAAATTAGAAGTAATTTACCTAAAGAAGCATTAGAAAATTTAGAAATAACTAGTAGCGAATTAAATAGAATAGAATTTGTTAACAAAGGAATGACAAAAGTTAAGGCAATTGAATTATTGTTAAATAAATTAGACATTGACAAAGAAAATGTTGTAGCAATTGGTGATGGGGACAATGATATAGATATGATAAAATATGTTGGTTGTGGAATAGCAATGTCAAATTCACCAGAAATAGTAAAAGAAAATGCAGATATAGTTACTGAATATTCTAATAATGAAGATGGTGTTTATTATGCAATTAAAGAATTGTTAAGTGAAGGAAGAGATAATGATGAATGACAATAATCGACAAAATACGACAATTAACTGGTTGATTACGATTTATTTAAGAACGCCAATAAACCATTATAAATAAAGGAGATTCTCGAATTTAGATCTTGCACATTTTCATTAAAAAATGGATAAAATCATTAAAAAAAGTAGTAATAATATAGTAATTTTGGTATTATTTATTATAGGAATTAGAAAGGTGATTACGACATTTAAGAACTTAAAAAATTGCACATTTAACATTAATTACATTTTTAATATACAATTAATTTGGAGTGTGATTTTATGGATAAATATAATATTAAGGAATTAGAAGAAAAACTTAATAGATGTAGAAATATGAAACTTGAAGATGTATCTTTAGAGGATGTAGATGAAATAAGTTCTATAAAGATAGACAGAAGAAAACCTAGTAATGAAAGAATATTAGATTTTATTGCAAAAGTAAAGAATCCTTATATATTTAAAGTAAATGGAAAATTAGTTAGAATTAGTTTTTCAGATACTGATAAAACTGCAGAAGATTGTCTTACAAATGTTTTAAAAAATTTATATAGATAAGTTAAAGTGAGGTATAAAAATGATATATGAATTGAACTTAAATGATAGAGCTTTTGAAGCAATTATTAATAAAACCAAAAGAGTTGAAATAAGAGCAAATACAGGCAATCATAATTATGGTAATATTAGATATGGAGACTTAATTGAATTTACAAATTCAATTAATAGAAAAATAGTTTGTAAAGTACTAGAAATAAATCATTACGATACCGTTGAAGATTTATTAACATTAGAAGGAACTAAATACACAACTTCTAGTACCAATGATTACCAACAAGCAGTTGAAAGAATTTATGCATTAAACGGATATAAAGAGTCAATAAAGAAATCAGGAGTTTATGCAATTCACATTGAATATTTATATGAATCAACTGATATATGGTATGAATTATATAAAAAATGCAAACAAGTATTAAATGGTAGGACAATATCAGATAGTGTGGACGCAGGAGGAGTTGCAGCTGCAATCTTAACTCAAAAAGGTAATATTTTTACTGGAGTATGTATAGATACAGCATGTTCTTTAGGATTTTGTGCAGAACGAAATGCAATAGGTAATATGATTACTAATGGAGAAGAAGAAATAACAAAATTAGTATGTATTGGAAGTCATGATGATAATATAATGATGCCCTGTGGCGCATGTAGAGAATTAATGCTACAACTATCAAATAAAAACAAAAATATGCAAATATTAACAAATTTAGAAACTAAAAGTACAATTTGTTTAGAAGATCTTATGCCGAAATGGTGGAAATAAAGATAGGAAGTGATAAAAATGGACAACAATAATCGACAAAATCAAGCAAATATAAACTGGTTTCCAGGGCATATGGCCAAAACCAAAAGAGAAATAAAAGAAAAGCTAGCCTTAATAGATGTAGTTTATGAAGTAGTAGATGCTCGCATGCCTATATCTTCAAAAATAAAAGATATAGATGAACTACTTAAAGGCAAGAAAAAAATTATGATTATGAGTAAATATGATATTTGTGATAAAGAAGAAACTGCAAAACTTAAAAGTTGTTATGAAGATAAAGGCTACACTATAATATTATCTGATGCTTCATCATCTAGTGTTACAGAAATCATAAGTAAAACTAATATTTTGATGGAACCATACTTTAAAGATCAAGAAAAAAAAGGCCTAAAAAGAAGGTCAATAAGAGTTTTAGTAATGGGAGTTCCAAATGCAGGAAAATCGACATTAATAAATAGAATAGTTGGTAAAAATAAGGCAGGTGTTGGAAGCAAACCAGGCTTTACTAAACAATTAAGTTGGATTAGAGTAGGAAAAAATATCGAGCTATTAGACTCTCCTGGTGTTCTTTGGCCTAAATTTGAAAACCAAGAAGAAGCTAAAACTTTAGCAGCTTTATCGTCAATAAAAGAAGAAGTAGTAAATTCCTTTGATATTAGTAATTTTATATTAAAAAAGATGTTTGAACTATATCCTAAAAGGTTGGAAGAAAGATATGGAATTACTACCTTAACTGATGACTTAATAGGAGAATATAATATAATAGCAAAAAAAAGAGGTGCTTTAAAAAAGGGTGGTGTTTCTGATTACGAGAAGGTAAGTAAAATGATAATTCAAGATTTGCAAAATGGTTACCTCGGAAATATTACTTTAGATAGAAAATAATTGCTATTAAAGAATAATCTTTTATTTCTTTTTTATTGCAATTATTATATTTATAGATATATACTAAAATAGGTGGT
>CATKYP010000089.1 GCA_949840855.1 uncultured Bacilli bacterium
ACATTTCCATTAACTAACACTTTCGCCTTACCACTTCTTTGAACTAAAACTCTCATTATCTAATCAACCTCTCGACTTCTGTTATATAGCTTTCTTTCTTAAGTTCTAAAAACATCTTATCAAGTTGCTTTATACTTGTAACATAACAGCTTACATTATATTCAAGTCCATCACTTTGATACATATTATAAATAGAGTCAATAGAAATACCGATCTTACTAGCTTTCCCTACAATATCAGCTATATGATTTTCTAAAGAATTTGAATATATAAGTAACATTGATAAATATTTAGTATTATTAGAATTATCATTCCATTTAACTTCTACCATTCTGTTATCAAGCATTGATAAATTATGACAAGTTGTTCTATGAATACTTATTCCATTGCCTTTAGTAATATACCCTATTACTTCATCTCCATATACTGGATTACAACAATTAGCAATATTCACCTTCACCTTAGAAAGACCTGAAACAATAATAGAAGCATCTCCCTTAGTTATAGTTACCTTTTTAGGTATAACTTCTTCCTTTTGTTTATCAATAATATTAATAACAGAATTAGGAGCATTTTTTCCATTCCCTACTTCAAGATAAATTTCTTCAAGGCTACCAACTTTAAATTCCTTAAATATTCTTTTGCAATTTTCTTCACTAAAGAAGCCATTAATAGCAAGTTTTCTTTTCCGCAGTTCTTTCTCAAGTAAATCTCTACCACGTTCAACATATATATCTCTTTCACTTCTTGTAAAGTAACCTTTTATCTTATTACGCACCGCTGTAGATTTAACAATATTTACCCATTCTTTAGAAGGACTAGATGATTTATTAGTAATAATTTTTACAATATCATTATCTTGAAGTTCATAATCAAGGGGTTGAATAGAATTGTTTACAAGCGCTCCAACAGTCGTTTCGCCAACCCTAGTATGTATTTTATAAGCAAAATCAAGAGGAGTAGCACCAGTTGGAAGTTCAATGACATCCCCTTTTGGAGTAAAACAATATATATTATTATTTAAAACCTCATTTTTAACACTATTTACAAAATCTTCGCTACTCATTCCATCATTTGATAGATCAATAATAGATTTAAAAAACTGAAGCTTTTGTTCAGTTGCTGTTTGAAGTGATACAGCACCATCCTTATTTTCTTTATAAGACCAATGCGAAGCTACTCCATTTTCAGCAATAGCATCCATTTCATGAGTTCTAATTTGTATCTCAAATAAAAGTCCATCTATGCCAAATACAGTAGTATGAAGTGACTGATACATATTAGGTTTTGGCATTGCTATATAATCTTTGAATCTTCTAGGCATTGGCCTATATTTAGCATGAATTAAACCAAGAGCCAAATAGCACTCTTGTTTTGTGCTAACAAGTATTCTCATAGCAAGTAAATCATATATTTCACTAAACTTTTTACCTTTATCAAGTTTATTATAAATACTATATATACTTTTGCTTCTACCTTTCATCTCGAAATTAATATTATGTTCTGTAAGAATATTTTTAACTTCATCCATCATTAAAAATACTGTATTATCTCTCTCAAGCTTAGTCTTATTAAGTTTTTCTGCGATATCATAAAATATATCTGGCTTTAAATAACGAAGAGCCAGATCTTCAAGTTCACTCTTAATTTTATGTATTCCTAAATGATGTGCAAGTGGCGCTAAAATCTCCATTGATTCATTTGCCTTTTTTATTTGTTTCTCACGGGGCAAAGCCCAAAGAGTACGCATATTATGCAATCTATCTGCTAGTTTTACAATAATAACACGTACATCTTCACTCATTCCAACAATTATTTTTTTATAATATTCGATTAAATATTCATTTTCTGTAGAGAAATGTAGTTTGGCAAGCTTAGTAACTCCATCTACTAAATTAGTGACAACCCTTCCAACTACCTCTTCCATTTCTTCTTCTGTACAGTCACAATCTTCTAAAACATCATGTAATAGTCCAGCTTGTAATGTTTCACTATCAGCATGAATCTCAGTTAATATTTTTGCAACATTTAAGGGATGAATAATATATGCTTCTCCTGACTTTCTATATTGACCATTATGTTTTTTCTCAGCTAAAGAATATGCTCTCTTAATATTTGAAAGTTCTTCTTTATCAGTAATATATGTTTTTACACATTTTAATACATCATCAAATGTAATTGTATCTTTAGTATGTGCCATACTATCATCCCCTCATATCTATTTTAACAATTGATACCCTTAATCATTTTTTCAGAAATCTCTTCCCTTGGTTTTATTTTCTTTTCAATTTTTTCTTTACCTATACTTCCTTTTTCTATCAGTAAAAATATAATAGTTGCAATAAATATTGATGAATAAGTACCAGAAATAAGACCAATTAACATCGCTACATTAAAATTAAGTATTTCTCTACTTCCCAAAACTATTAAAGCAACAACTGGAATAATTGTAGTAAGAGAAGTATATATAGTTCTTGTAAATGTTTCTTTTATACTATCATTAGCTACTTGAACTAATTTTTCTTTATTTAATTTTTTCTTTTCAACTTTAGATAAATTTTCTCGAATTCTATCAAACAAAACTATAGTATCATTTATTGAATAACCAATAATTGCAAGTATTGCTGCAATAAACATAGAACTAACTTCAAGTCTTGTAAAACTAAATACTGCAAATGTTACTAATATATCGTGAATAAGTGCTATAACTCCACCAATAGCATAACTAAACTTAAATCTCAAAGAAATATAAATAACTATTCCTACTATTGCAATAATTACAGAAATAATAGCATTTTTTAAAAGCTCCTGTTTAACGATATTACTAACAACTCCTATATCTACCTTAGCTTCATACTTATCTACAAAATACTCTTTTACTTTTTCTATCTTTGTAGCATTCAATACATTTTTAACAATAATATTAGTTGTAGTATTATTTATTTGAATATCACTCATATCAAGTGAAAGTTTTTTAATATCTTTTTTTATCTCATCTTTTTTTAACTTCTTATCAGTAACTAAACTAATATCACTACCTGCTTTAAAATCAACACCAAGATTGAAACCACTATCCTTAATAAAGAATATTCCACCAATAAGTATAATTATAATAGAAAAAGCAATAAATAATTTAGAATATTTTAAGAAATCTGCATTCTTAAATGGCACTACTCTAGCACTCTCACCACGTGATACTTCAGGTATATCCTTATCTTTCACGTTAATAAATAAGTTAGTTTTATTATCAAAATAGCCTGTTTTAATAAGTGATTTTAAAATAATTCTTGTAATTATAACCATTGAAAATATTGTTACAAATATTGTAATTAAAAGCATTGTAGCAAAACCTTTGACACTGCTTTCTCCAAACATAAACATAATTATTGCCACAAGAAGAGTTGTTATATTACTATCAAATATTGAAGAAGCACTTTCATGTGTTCCCATTTTAAAAGCTGTTTCTAAACTTCTTCCTTGATATAATTCTTCTTTTATACGAGTATATGTTATTACATTAGCATCCACTGCCATACCAATACCAAGCACAAGTGCCGCAATTCCAGGAAGTGTCAATACTCCTCCAACTAACCAAAATATAAAGAATACCAACAAAGTATATAAAAGCATCGCAAATGAAAATACAAATCCAGATAGATGATATAACATTATTAATATAATCATAATAACAGCTACGCCAATAATACCAGCTAAAAGTGTCTTATTTAAAGTATCATCACCAAAGCTTGCTGCTACTGTTTTACTTGATACTTCAGTAAGCTTCGATGGAAGACTTCCAGAATTAATTAAATCAACCAAGTTATTAACTTCTTCTTCTGTAAAATTACCTTGAATTATAACGTCACTAGCAAATCCTTGCGATACTGTAGCTGCACTTAAACATTTGCTACCACTACTTCCACATGAAGCTTTTTCATTTTCATAGCTATCCCCTTCTTCATAATCAAGCCAAATAACTATCATATTAGAATCATAATCTTTAATTTTATTAGTTACAGCATAAAATTTATCCTTATTTTTAACACTTAAAAGCACAGCTGGTCTACCAGATGAATCTGTAGTAACTTTAGCTCCTCCACTTTTCAAAACATCACTTGTCATTAAAAGATTATTATTAGTATCTCTAAATGATAAAGTTGCAACAGTTGATAATTGCTTACGTGCTTCGTCTTCATCACTCACTCCAGCAAGTTTTACTCTTATTTTATTATCTCCCTCTATAACAATTTCAGGTTCACTTACTCCAAGGCTATCTATTCTTTTACTTAAAGTTTTATATGTGCTATTCATCTTATCACTAGTCATTTTTGAACCGTCGATAGATTTAACTTCATATAAAACTTCAAACCCACCTTGTAAGTCTAATCCAAACTTTAAGTTTTTAAATAATGGACTAAAACAAAAACAAATACCTATTGTTAAAATTACTAATAAAACAAGTGTTCTAAATGTTTTAGCTTTTACCTTATTCATTTTTTTTTCTTCTTTCATTTCAACACCTCATTCACTTAACTAAGATTATTATACCTAAAAGTTATTAAAAATGCAAAAAAAGTCCTAAAATTATATCTACATAATAATTTAAACAATAAAAGTTAGGCACTTAATTTAGACTTTAAGAAAAAATATTATTATTAAGATTTGTTAAGTATACTTATATCTTTATCTATTTTCTTTAAATGATTATCTATTATTGAATACAAATACATTGAGATATTTTTTTTAGTTAATGTTTCAAGATATTTCTTATATCCATATAATTGCTCATTATACTTAACATCTTCTATTTCTTTTAGTT
>CATKYP010000090.1 GCA_949840855.1 uncultured Bacilli bacterium
AATAGTATAAATAATGAAATAATAAAGTTATGTGCTGAAATTATGAATAATTATTATGCAGGAGTAACATATATAGATAATTTATTTAATGCATAACTAGTAAGTGTTGGTGATATATTATGTGGAACATAAAAGATATAAATTCAAAAAAAGATTATGTCCTTGAGCGATTAAAACATTGCTCTGATTCAAAAGAAAAAGAAAAATTGGAATTATCCTTAATAACATATTTGGCATTATTAGATAACAGTGGAACATTGAGATATACAGGATTTTATAATGCAATGGATAAGATAACACAAAATAAGTTTTCTGCAAAAAGAGAACAAGAAAATGCTCAATTGTAACAAGATTTATTCTTTAAGGAACAAGCTTTTTTAGATGATGAGTATTTACAATTTCTATTAAATATATGTAATAATATTGCTGAAACGCCATATGTTGATTTTGAAGAGAGTTATATTTCACCTTTTAATACAGATTATAAAAATATATTAGAAACATCTTATGGTTTTTATACTGATTTAGGTGATCAAGAAATACTAGAACAAGCAAAGAAAGTTTTAACTGATGAATCAAGTATCAACTTAGCAAAAACTTCAAGAAGAGGTATGACTGATTGTAGTGGATTAACATTTAATGATTATACATTTGGAAAGTCATACATTAATTTAACTAAAAAGAATAATATATTTGATTATCAAGTTGCAAATCATGAAGTAATGCATGGTGTTGATTTTTATATGCAAAATAAATTACCTAGTGAAAATTATTATGGATTTCACGAAGTACCAACATATACTATAGATTACTTATTTATTGATTATTTGGAATCAAAAGGAATAGATACAACTGAAGTTCAAAAGTTAAGAATGAAAAAAGATAATTACCTACAAGAATTAGCTAAATTAACACAGACTCAAATTAAAGGTGAATTAATTAGAAATAAGAAATATAAAAATCCAACTATTGAAGATATTAGAGAAGTATTACATCCACAACTAATAAAACAATTGTTAGAGTTACAATCTGGTGTTATTTCTTATGGTTTATACAATCAAACAAGAACAGATAAACAACAAGGATTAGATAATTTGAAAAAATTTATGAAGAATATATTACCAAAAACACAAACTCCAGACTTCTCATTTATAGGATTAAATAATCAAACAATATTGAATTTAAGTAAACAAATTGGAACTTATTCTATGACTAATGAAAGCATTCAAGAAACACAAGGATTTACAAGATAAACTATCTTTAAGACAAGATAGTAACTCACTACGCTATTGGCATAGCCAATAACAGTGGGCAAAGGGAAATTTCCCTTTTGAAACCCAATTGAGCGACAAAACTACAAACTAATTGTAAGTAGTAATGTCGCCTTTTTTATTGCAACTTGCGTTTTATAAAAAAGAAAGAATACTATCGCCACTTGGTACCATATAAGTGTAATTAGTAAATCCATTGATCAGGATTGAAAATTACACTCTTTTTGTTATTATGGAAGTGATTGGATAACGTTCGCCACTTTGAGGTTCTCCCTCGCAAATGAAAGTGTTATCCAGCCTTCCCATAATACATTCGATTAAGCAAGTTGAAATACAATTATGTACTTTCGTGTAACTAACCAAGATGAAAATATGTGAAAGAGTTGGTTCCAATCAAAATATTAATTAGGAGGTAGAATTATGTTTTATTCAGTTGGTATTGATGTTTCAATGGGTAAAAGTACAATTGCCATTATTTCTACTGATGGTGAAGTAATTAGTGAACCTTTTGAAATAGAACATACTAAATCAGGTTTTAATTTGATTTTAGAAAAAATCAAAGATATTCCAAAAGACAATGTAAGATTTGTTATGGAATCTACAGGTAATTATTGTAAGTCTTTACTTAAAATAATTATAGATAATGGTTATTTTGCTACTGTAGAAAATCCATTAACAATTAAAAAGTATTGTGATATTAACATAAGAAAAGTAAAAACAGATAAGAAAGATGCTTTAAAAATTGCTTGTTACGGTAGTGAAAGATGGCATAAATTAATAAGATATACACCCTCTGATGAAATTTATTCTGAATTAAGATTTCTATCAAGACAATATGACGAGCAAATGTCATTGAAGGTAATGAAGAAAATCCATTTAAGTGGTTTAATTGAAGTTACTTTTCCAGGGTTAAAAAAGATATTTAATGGCGATAGTCTTTATATGTTAATGTTAGATATTTATAAAAAATATTATCATCCAAGCTTAGTTTTATCTAAATCAAAATCTTCTTTTATTAAAGATATTGAAAAAATTTCAAAAAAAACAGGACATAGAATTGGAACGAGAGTTGCTGAAGAAATGTATTCTCTAGCAAATGAATGTATTCCATCTAGTCCTTGCAATGAATCAACGCAACTTGCCGTATCAAATTGCGCGTTACTTCTTCAAAATTTAGAAGAAATAACTAATAACATTATAGCAAAAATGGATGAACTTGCAAGGAAACTACCTGAATTTGAAACAGTAAGTAAAATGAGTGGTGTTGGAAATAAAATCAGAGCTAGATTAATTGCTGAAATTGGTGATGTAAGAAGATTTAAGAATTCTAACTGTTTAATAGCTTATGCTGGTATAGATGTTCCACCTTTTCAATCTGGACAATTTGTAGCCACAAATAGAAGAATAACTAAACGTGGAAATAAACATTTGAGAAAAGTTGGTTATGAAGCTATGAAGTCTTTAAAAACTGTTAAACCAACAAGAGACAATGCTGTATACTTATTTATTGTGAAAAAAGAAGATGAAGGTAAAGGATCTATTACTGCAAAAATTGCTGGGTTAAATAAATTTTTAAGAATTTATTATGCACGTGTAATGGAAGTATATAAGAATCTAGAAAATACATAATTATTAAATAATTATTTTGGGGGTAAGGGGGAATTTTGCCTTTTTTTGCATATTTTTAATAAATTTAATTTTTTATCAAAAAACACTTGATTTATGTTAGCAAGTTTCAACCTTACAGGTCAAAACGTGCCACGTATTCTTTATATAAAAAAATAACCTTAATACAGATTATGTACTAAGGTTATTTTCTTTTCGAAAATAATGCACTATCAAATGATGGATATTTAGACTTATCAAATTTTTCTAAATTTGGTCTAATCATAGGAATTATTTCCTTTAATCTATCTAATATTTCATCATTAGATATTTCTTTCTTTTCAATACTAGCTAATTCTAATTTATCAATTAAATCAGCAATACATCCTTTTACAGCAAAATCTACTTTTCTTCTATCTTCAAAATCATCAAGAGCATTAAAATAAAATTGCTCATAGCTTTCAATTTGTTTTTGATAATCAGCAGTAGATCTCTTAATTGATAAATCTTTACCCCAATTTATATCTATATCGTCATAACCGGCAAGTTTCATTAAATCTGCCATACTTAAATTAAGAGTTTCGGCGATTCCTTTTAAATAAAGAATATTTGGTTTTAATCTTTTACCAGCCTCTATACGAGATACTTCAGCACAATCCATATTAGATCTACGAGCAAGTTCTCTTTGTGAAATGCCAAATTTTTCTCTTGTTTCACTTACTAATTTTCCTAATTCAGTAGTCTGTTTTTTCATTTAATACCACCTCAACTAAATAAACTATAACACAAAATGATGAAAAAGTCAACAAAATTGTAATTATTGTGTTGACAAACTCAATATATAATGATATACTCAATGTGAAATTGATGTAAAACTCATCAATAAGAAAGGAGGAACAGAGATGAATGAGAACAAAGCACCTAAATATTTCAAACCATAGAATATGGAGAGATAAAAACATCAAACCTGAAGCAAAAGAAATATATGCTTATCTATTTGCAGAGGGATTTGAAAGAACTATCTCACATATAAGTATTGGAAGAATACAAAGGGAGCTAAAAAGTATAACCAATATTGGATTTAGAAATAATCTAAAGATATTAGAAAAAAACAAATATCTAGTTTATAAAGAATACGATACAGGATTATACGAATATCACATTTACTAGAACGATAAAATCAATAGTAAATATAAGTACAGTAAATGTTCGGAGATTTATGTTAGTACCTTTTCTATAAGATATATAGAATAAATCAAAGTAATGTCTTTAGGGGAAGATAAAAAAATTTCCCTTAGGATATTATCACTCAAAAGTGGGAATGGAAAAGCCCATATTTATTAGATAGGAGAACTATTATTATATTAGATTGTGAATTTATCATGACTCCAAGAATATTATTTAATGATAGGAATTTATCTAAAACAGATTGTAGTGTTTTAGGTCTTATCATTTCACTTACCTTGAAAAATGGATATTGTTATGCGAGTAATGAGTATTTAGCAGACTATGTAAAAGTTTCAAAAAGAACAATTAGTGATTCATTGTCTAAAATAAAACGATTAAAATATATCATAGTAAAATATGAAAATAATAATCGTAGAATATATCTTAATACTGAAAAGATATCAACAAAAGTTGCGAACCAAGTAGCAAAAAATTGTGAAGATGTAGTAGCAGAAACTTGCGACCATAATATAAATAATAAATATAAAAATGAATATAAAAAGATAAATAAATTTAAACGAGAAGGAATTGTACCTTATTGGATGGAACATCCTGAAGTGTGTAAATCAGATCCAATGTCTGAAGAAGAAGTCGTAGAATTTGAAAAAGAATTAAAAGAAATACAGGATAAAATAGATACATTATAAAATGAAAGGAGAAGATGTCTTTGAAAGGAGTATTTAATTTATA
>CATKYP010000091.1 GCA_949840855.1 uncultured Bacilli bacterium
ATAATAAATCAAAAAATTTTAGAAAGGAAAAAAATCAATCTTTTGGAATGAAATTTCCTTAAGATTGATTATACGAGTATGATGATAATATTATTAAAGAAATAAGTAAACTTTCTCCAGAAAAAAAGAGATATGTCTTATTAATAGAAAATTTAAAAAATATCAAATGCATAAAAGAGGAAAAGTCAAAAACTTTTAGGATAATTACAAGTGATAAAAAAATATTAGAATTAAATGAAGAAAAACTTGTTTATATTATAAAACAATATATAAAAGTAACTGATTCAGAATACTTTAATATTAATACTTTACCAAATCTATTATTATTAAGTGGAATAAAACCACAATTATATAATTATTTAATTTATAAATACTGTAAAAAATACTGTTACTTGGAAAAAGCATCTTTCAGCATTTGGTTTGAGCAAGAACCAAAAGATCAAATTATAGACTATATTAATTTCTTTACAAGTTACTATAGTGAATGGAATTGTATATATGAAAAATCCAGAATAAAAGAAGAACTTAGCAAAGAATATAGTTATATAGAATATAAAAATATAATATGTATATCAATAAAAAGGCTAAAAGAGCTAACAGAATTGTTTAATTCAAAAAGATGTCATATTGACTTATTAACAGTAATTATTATCCAAAAGCTGATAATGAAATATATATCAAAAGGTTATATGAAAATATATACAGTAATAAGTTTACTATTTTCATAAATAAAGTAAATAGTATATTAGTAAAAAGGGAATAAAAAGGGCCCAACATTATTTTAATAATTGTTGGTGTTTAGATACTGATGATCATATATTATTATTAGAAGAAGATTATAATGACAAAATATTAGATATATTAATAGGAAATCAATAAAACACAGAATTTTACTGTTTAGAGGAAGAAAAAAATATGGTGTTAAACAGATCGTTGGACAAGATGCTATGAAAGAAACTATCAAATTTCTTTCAAAAACGATTGTAGAGATTTATTTGAAGAAAAAGAAAGAGCAATAAATCAGTTTTTAGAAAAAGAGGAATACAACTACCAATGTGAATACAAAGTAGAGCTATATAAATGGTATTTAAATTTATTAATGCCAAAAAATAAAGATTATAAAAAGCCAGAAAAACAAATAAGACATATAAGGGTATGTAAGCAAATATTTGAACTGATAGATTTATATTATGTAATGAAAGAATTAGAAAATATTTCAAATAGTGAATTAATATTTGAAGCTTTAACTAACTGCCAGCAAGTAAGTACAATGAAGGCTTATTGCGATTTTATTATGATAATTAAAGAATATAAGCCAGAGATTCAAGAAGACATAATGAATAGAATTTTGCAAATAGAAGATGAGGATGATTTGCCTGAAATAATAAAATTTATAAAAGAAGAAACGTTTAAAAATAGTACTTTGCAATCACAAAAGGAATTAATAAACAAAAACTTTTTAATAGATAGAACTAAATTTTTAAATTAAGAAATAAACTTAAAGATAACAAACTATAGTGAATTATTAGAATATTTACAATCTAATTACGAAGCAGAATTTGTAAGTAGTGATAATAATGTAAAAATTATGATAAAGGTGAAATAGTAGGACTAGAATAATGTTTCAAGTACTTGTAATAGGAAATATACAAAATTATGGATAAATAACAGGAAGTTTTAAAGATGTTTAATATCAAAAATTGTGGAAAGTTATAAATAATAATAAAAGTGCTTGATTTTACATATATTATTTAGTATAATTTTAACTGGTACATTGAAATATCCCCACATAAATTAAGTCTTGGGAAAACTTAATTTAAGTAATGGATAAAGGAGAAAAATATGAAAAGTTATATGCAAAAAAAAGAAGAAGTAGAACGTAAGTGGTATGTAATAGATGCAACTGATGTTCCACTAGGACGTGTAGCTAGTAAAGCAGCACATATTTTAAGAGGAAAACATAAACCTACATATACACCACACATAGACTGTGGAGATTACATAATTATAATCAATGCTGAAAAAGCAAAACTAACAGGTAATAAACTAGACAAAAAAATGTATTACAATCATTCACAATATCCAGGTGGATTAAGAGAAAGAACCGCAAGAACTATGCAAGAAGAATACCCTGTTGAAATGGTAGAACGTGCAGTAAAAGGAATGCTTCCTAAAAATCGTTTGGGTCGCTCTATGTATAAAAAGTTATTTGTATATACAGGAAGTGAGCATAAACATAGTGCACAAAAACCAGAAATTATGGAGGTTAAATAATGGCAAAAAATGATAAAAAAGTATATACTGGTACAGGTAGAAGAAAAACAAGTGTTGCTCGTGTAACATTAACACCAGGAAAAGGAAAAATAACAATTAATGGTCGTGATGTAAACGAATATTTACCATATGAAGTATTAGTAATGGATTTAACTCAACCATTAGATTTAACTGGTACTAGAGAAATATTCGATATTGATGCTAAAGTATCAGGAGGAGGTTTCTCTGGACAAACTGGAGCAATTCGCTTAGGTATTACAAGAGCTTTATTACAATATGATTCTACAACTCCAGATAATTCTGAAAATAGTTATAGAAAAGTATTAAAAAATGCTGGATTTATAACACGTGATTCTCGTAAGAAAGAACGTAAAAAACCAGGACTAAAGAAAGCACGTCGTGCACCACAATTTAGTAAACGTTAATATAAAAAAATTAAAGAGCATTAGACTAGATAAAATAGTCAATGCTTTTTATAATTTTACTTATAATAAAAGATTAAATATTTTGTAGCAAAAAAAAGAATTTTACATATAATGGTATGAGGAGATTATTATGTTAAAATTATCACTTTTGCAACAAATGTTAGTAGTTTCGATTGCAATGAGTACTATAACTTGTGCTTTTATTCAAAAAACGAAAAGGTACTTTAAATGCTCAAATTGTCTGTCTATATATAGCTTAATAGTAAATATGGTTTTTGGTCTAATCTTTTGTATGACATTCTCAAATATTGATTTTCCAGAAAGTCTTTGGGTAGGACTTTTCAGTTTTATAGGAGCTGATACAATTTATAAATCTCTCGAAGGAAAATTAGCTTCATATAAAGATATAATAAACAAAAATATTATTGAGGTAGCAAAAGAAAATCTTATAGAAACAGGAAGTGATAAGTAATGGAAAAGCCACTTTATCCAAGTCCTTATATGAGAATTACTCAAGGTTATAATATAGGAAGTCATAAGGGAAGTTTTGCAATAGATGAAGCTGGTAGTGATACAGGAATAGATAATATATTAGCCCCATTTACAGGAGTAGTAAAGAAAGTATACACAAGTGATGCTAATGAAGTATGGTTAGAAAGTTTAGATAAAGTAGAGTACCCAGATGGTACAATAGATTATATGACGATACTATTTGCTCACGATAATAATGTAAATAACTTATATATTGGAAAAGTAATAAAAAAGGGCGAACCATTTTATCAAGAAGGCACTAAAGGTATTGCTACAGGTAATCATTGTCACTTTGAATGTGGTAAAGGAAAGTTTACTGGATCTGGTTGGTATAAAAACAATTATGGAACTTGGGTCATCAATAATGGAAAAGATCCAACTGAATGCTTATGGATAGATGACAGCATTAAAATTTTAAATAGTAATGGATACACATTTAAAAAAATAGAATCAGAACACAAAGAAGAACAAGAGCCAGATAATGACCAGCCAGACAATGAACTACCAGATAACTCAAAAGAACCACCATCAGAAGACGAAGAAAATAAAGACGATACAACTAACTCAAAATTAATATTTACTTGTCAAAAAGATGACATTTATGCTATAAGACTAAAAAAGGGACAAAAGCTTTATCTAGAATAAAAAAATAGGTCACAATTAAGTGACTTATTTTTAGCCTAAGCTAACATCTAATATCATCATAACGACGAACCCAAGAAGTGTAACAATGGTCATTAAGTTTTTCTTTTTATTCCGTTGACTTTCTGGTATTAAATCACTAACTACAACATAAAACATTGCTCCTGCAGCCATTGCTAGTAAATATGGCAGAATACATTTGATTTTCATAACAAGTATAGCTCCAATTACTGCCGCTATAGGCTCAACTATTGCACTTAGCTGTCCAATGAAGAAAGCTTTAAAACGACTATATCCTTCTCTTCTAAGAGGTAAGCTAACAGCACTTCCCTCAGGAAAATTTTGTATTCCAATACCAAGTGCTAAAGTGATACAAGACATCAAACTAGAACCAGTGATATTATAAATTAAGGAACCAAAACCAACTCCTATTACAAGTCCTTCTGGTATATTATGAAGTGTTATAGAAGAAATAAGCATTAAGCATCTTTTTTTGCTATCAGCTGTATATCTTTTCTTTTTCTTATCAATATATTTATACAGTAAATCACTAAGATAAAGTAGGGTTACACCTAATAGAAAACCAACACTGACTACAATAAAACTAGTTTGTTTTAAACTTTCTGACATTTCTATTGCAGGTTCAATTAATGAAAAGAAACTTGCTGCAATCATAACACCTGCTGAAAATCCCAACATAGCATCCATGAAAGTATCATTTGTTTTTTTTAAAAAGAATACAACGCTAGCACCAAGTAATGTAATACTCCAAGTAAATAATCCTGCCATTAAGGCTTGATATACTGGTGAAAGTCCTATAAAAAAATCTATCATAAAAAACTCCTCCATAATAATATATATAAAATAATGTAACATTGATTGGGCTATATTTAATAAAATAGAAAAT
>CATKYP010000092.1 GCA_949840855.1 uncultured Bacilli bacterium
CGGCATCGATTGAAGAGCTGGCGGCCACGCGCAGATAATTCTATTTCGGTTTTACCACTGGCAAGTACGCCATTTAGTAAATCTACATCAATATTTAAGGTTATTTCATTTAAGATTTTCTCATGTACTTTCTCTAAAATATTATTCATTACATACCATTTATCATAAGGTATATAAATTCTATTATCATCTAGGACAAGACTTTTCTGTAATATTAAACTTTTAATATCAAAAATTTCATCTAACTTAATTCTATACTTTCTAAAAAAATCGTCAAGGTTAATCCCTTCTATAGTTCTTAAACCTAAAATCATTTCATAACTAATTTTATCATATTTGTTTAATTTTTCAATCTCATATTTATAAAAACCTTCAGCATATCTAGAAATACTACCTGTATTAGTATATCTAGTATTCTTAATATAACCACTAGCGGAAATACCAAAGCCATAATATTTTTCGTTTTTCCAATATGTTAAATTATGTTTTGATCTAAAACCGGCTTTAGCAAAGTTACTTATTTCATAATGCTCATAATTATTAGAATTTAAAATATCACATATCATAAAATACATCTTAGAATCAGTTTCTTCATTACAATTATTAAACTTTTTTAAATAAAGCTTGGTATGTTCCTCTATTATAAGCGAATATGTTGAAATATGTTCTAAGTCAAGGCTCAACATAAAAGAAATATCATTTCTTAAATCTTCTAAACCTTCATCATTAAAAGCATACATCAAGTCGCCATTTATATTAGAAAAGCCTAACTTTCTACAAAGATTTATCTTATTAACAATTTCTTCTTTTGTATGATATCTATCTATAACACTTAAAAGTTTATTATTTACTGTTTCAATTCCAAAACTAAGCCTATTAACACCATACTTTTTAAGAAGTATAAGTTTTTCTTCTGTAATAGAAATGTTACATTCAAAAGTAAATTCATAAGTTTTATCTATTTTAAATAATTTAATTATTTTAAAAAGACTTTCTAACTCAAATAAATCTAAATCACTAGGAGTTCCACCACCTATATAAATAGTAGAAATAATATCATTTTTATAATAAGATTTTATTTCCTTCTCTAAAGCTATTAAATACTTTTTAACTTGTTTTTTGTTATAATACATCTTACAAAAATTACAGTAAGAACATATATTTTTACAAAAAGGAATATGAATATATACAGCTTTAATCATTTTTTCTATGACTACCACCTTTTTTTCGACCTAATATCCTGTTTTTATTTCTTTCTCTCTTTATAAATGCGTAATTATTTATACCTATTAGTTCTTTTGTTCTTTCACTAGTTAAGTACCTGCCTACACTACTACTGGGTAGACCTAAACTTTTTCCTATTTCTTCATCACTCATTCTACAACCATTTTCTACAAATATATTCACTGCAGCGAGTATCTTAATATCTCTTTCTTCCTTTTGCTTTGAACTCAACATTTTAATCACCATCCACTGATAACACACTCATAAAAGCTTCTTGAGATAATTCTACACTTCCAATTCTTTTCATTTTTTTCTTACCTGCTTTCTGTTTCTCTAGTAGTTTCTTCTTACGACTTACATCACCGCCATAACATTTCGCCAAAACATCTTTTCTAAGAGCTTTTACTGTACTTCTAGCAATAATATGGCTACCAATAGAAGCTTGTATAGGTATTTCAAATAATTGTCTTGGAATACTATCTTTAAGTTGATCGACTACAGCTTTACCTCTATTATAACTAAAATCTTTATGTACAATAGTTGACAAAGCATCAATTATCTCACCATTTAATAAAATATCCATTTTGACTAGATCACTAGATCTATTTCCAATAAACTCATAATCAAACGAAGCATATCCTTTAGTAGTAGATTTTAATTTATCAAAAAAGTTATACACGATCTCAGATAAAGGCATTTCATAATGGATATTTACACGAGTTTTATCTATATAATCCATTGATATGTACTTCCCTCGTCTATCTTGACATAATTCCATAATAGGCCCAATATAATCTGTAGGAGTAAAAATATTAGTTTTTACAAAAGGCTCTCTAACTTCTTTTATCTTACTTTTATCTGGCATCAAACTAGGCGAAGAAATTTCAGTTACTTCGCCGCTAGTACTTTCAACTTCATAAATAACACTAGGAGCTGTTGTAATAATTTCTATTCCAAATTCTCTATTTATTCTTTCCTTAATTATGTCCATATGTAAAAGTCCTAAAAAACCACATCTAAAACCAAATCCTAAAGCATTAGATGTTTCAGGACTAAATTCTAGTGAAGCATCGTTTAATTTTAGTTTATTTAAAGCTTCCCTAAGACTTTCAAATTTAACACTCTCAATTGGATAAAGTCCACAAAAAACCATTGGCTTCATAGGTTTATATCCTGGAAGAGACTCCTTTTCATAATTTTCTTTAGAAGTAATTGTATCACCTACCTTAACAGTAGAAATATCTTTAATAGACGCAACAATATGCCCAACTTCACCACTAGATAGACTGCTAACTTTTTCTTCCTTAGGAGTAGTTACAAATAGTTCAGTCACAATATACTCTTTATCACTTTGATGCATTCTTATAGTATCTCCCAAACGAAGGCATCCATTAAATATACGAGCTGATATAACAACACCTCTATAACTATCAAAAATACTATCAAATATTAAAGCTTGTAAGCCACTAGTATTGTTACTCTTAGGAGCAGGAACTCTATCAATTATAGCACCAACTAATTCCTTAATGCCAATACCAGTTTTAGCACTAGTTAAAATTATCTCTTCATCGCTAAAACCAACTAGTTCTTTTAACTCATTTTTTACCTTATCTATATCTGCATTAGGTAAATCAATCTTATTTATAACAGGAATTATTGTTAAATCATTTTCCACTGCAAGATATAAATTAGCAATAGTTTGAGCTTCTATTCCTTGACTGGCATCAACTACAAGTATTGCCCCATCACTAGAAGCAAGACTTCTACTTACTTCATATGAAAAATCAACATGTCCTGGAGTATCAATTAAATTAAGCATATATTCTTCATTATTATATTTATATTTCATAGTAGCAGTATTAAGTTTAATAGTAATACCACGTTCTCTTTCAATTTCCATTGAATCAAGTATTTGATTTTTACTCTCTCTTTCAGATAAAGCTCCACACTCTTCAAGTATTCTATCAGCTAAAGTACTTTTACCGTGATCAATATGGGCAATAATTGAAAAATTTCTAATATTTTCTTGCTTCATTAAATCATCTCCTAAAAGAATATAATTACGATTATGATATAAGTATAGCAAAAGACTTGGACTTCTCCAAGTTTATTTTACATCATATAATACTTATAATAAAGAATTTAATTATATAACTACCACATAACCAAAGCAAAGCGAGTTCTTGCGTGTGCAAGCCCATTTCCACTATAAGAAGAATAAGAAAACAAATCAGCATACCATCCTACTTTACTACAATTACTACAATATCCAACGCGTGCTATCCAAGCTTTGTTCCTAGTAAAAATAGTTGTAGGTCCACCACCAGCGTTGTAAAAGCCTGTAGTGCCATCAGCAATAGTAGCATCACCTTTTATTCCTGTATAAAAATTAGTAGTATTATATAAATTATAATATCTTCGCTTTAAATTTATAATATAATCAGTGTCCACATAATCAGGATATTGACCCATTACAAACTCTGAACCACCACTAGAGGCATCATAAATACCATATATAGTTCCCGTAGTACTTGCACCATATCCTTCTATACCTGAATCATACTTATATGCACAAAAACTATCCTTATCACCTTCTGGAACACCACTACTACATCCAGTTAAATAAAATTGCCCATAATAAAGATCATGTAAATGACTATAAATTTTTTTATTTAATCCACTATAGTTTTTATTGCCATACTTTCCATATTTGCTTTGAGAAAGATATGTAAAAGCTCCCCATTCTGTATTCTTTATCATATGAGCATCATAGTTCCCTGATAAGCCAAATTTAGCTTTCCCATTACTCTCATTCATATATTGGTCTATATTACTATGCATGCCCGTTAGAGACGACACATCTTGAAATTTATAATTTGGAACGGAAATTATCTCTTCACTGTCAGCTGATGTTTCAAACTTAGCAACCCATATTCCAGATAATTCTATATTTCCTGCATCTTTTCTTGTTGCTTCATCATCACAAGTATCTCCCCAACAAAATGATGATGGAGTAAAATACTCACTAGGAATATCTCCTGTATATTTTCCTGCTCCCATTTCTGTTGTGTTTTTATCTACAAACTTAATATCAAATGCTCCTGGGGTTGCTTGACTAGGCTCACTTGCTCCTTCTATTTTGTATCCATAAGTATTTCCTAAGGTATATGAATATCTTGGTATCCATACCATCATTGTATTTATATTTTCTATTGGTATTTCTGTTCCAGCACTAGCACTAACATACTCTGCTCTCTTTGTTTGATCTTTTATTGTTACTGCATTCGCCCAATTTTGTTTCTCATAATTATACCATTCTTTTGAAATATCTGCTTTCTCCCAATACTTATTTTCTTCATTATATACTACTGGGATCATATCTCCTACTAACTCTGGAGGATTTGCTCCACTTTCATCTTGATAAATCTTACTTATTGGTTCATTAGTAGTTACTTTTATCTTTCCTTTATAGTC
>CATKYP010000093.1 GCA_949840855.1 uncultured Bacilli bacterium
AATTATACTTTCTTTTATCCACTGTTTAATATTATCAAAACTTATAGTACTTATAATAATATTTTGTAATTCATAATTATCTATAAGAGTTTTTAAGGCATCTACTTTCTTCTCGCTATCTATAAAATCAAAATAATTTTCAAGAATTACAATAATTTCTTTTTGCTTTGTTTTATTTTTTTCATCAAAGAAAGATTTTATTACATTACAATGTAACAGACTTCTAACTACGCTATATGGATGCTTAATATCCATTTCTTCTACTATCTTTATTGTACTACTTACTTCCCTATTATGATTCATGTCACCATTTCCTTTCAAAATAAATTAACAATTTTAATGGGTATTAAGTTTATTAAGATATAACTTTATAATTTATATGTAAATAATTTTTATATTTTTAACTAATACTATAAGAAAGAAGGTGCAAAATGAACACACAAGAATTACTTGGTCTTAATACAAAATGGTATAGATACCAAAAGAAAATGACACAAGAACAATTTGCTGAAAAGACAAAATTTAAAATGGCATATATCAGTCTTATTGAATGTGGTCATGCAAATCCAACTTGTAGTAATATTGATATAATTTCTGATGCACTAGATATTGAAGTCATAAATCTATTTAATAAACAAACAGCCATTAAAGCTAAAAAATTACCAGCTCGAGTTGATCAATATAATCGTAGATAATAAATAATTTAATAAAAATGAATAAAGTGGTAGTACTGCTCTAAATAAAATACTACCACTTTTTATATTATAAATTGTTAATTTATAAATTATCTACTTCACAAAGTTTATCATACTGTCAAACATAAGTCAACGCATATGCGTAAATTTTTATTTCTCTATTTTGATAAAATTATATATGAAATTAAAGAAAGTGAGGTGGATACTATGACTTTTCAAGAAGCAGTTAGTAAAAGAATTTTTGAATTATGTGAAAAGTTTAATTATACACCTAATGGGTTAGCAGAAGCATCATGTGTTCCACCTTCATCTCTGCAAAATATTACCAGTTGTAGAAATACTAATCCAAGTTCATTTGTCATTTTCCTATTATGTAATACTTTAGGAATCACAATAAAAGATTTTTTCGATAGTGATTTATTTAATCCTAAAAATATAATTATTCAATAGTTTGTTAGTAAAGCAAACTATTTTTTTATCGCTCATATTCTTCATATAAATCATAATCATCATCCCATAAATTCTCAATAGGATTTTTTAATTTATTGATATTACTCATGATAGCACTTTTAAAATAACCAAACTTATTCTCAATTCGATTTCCATCTTCATCTGCAAAATCTCGTTTTAATACTCTAGGTACTATATAATGTATAATTTGAATTAAATCTTTGTATGAATTATCATCTCCTAATAAATCTTCAAACAATTTATCATAATAGAAAATTTGAGTATCTGCTTCACTTATATATCCCCTGTCAATAAGTTCTAATGTTAAAATATTATGTTCTTCAGCAACAAAAAAAGATGATATGGTTTTATCATCTTTATCTATTTGTTTATTAATATTTTGTATATTAGTATTTATTTGTAGTTGATTTTCCACATTTGGATTATCCATGTATGGACTTTCCATATCTGGATTATTTTCATTATCTTGTTCTAATATATAAGGCTTTTCATATATCAAATAATTATACTCAAAATACCCTTTATTTCCTCTTACCTTTTCTATTTCTAAATAATGATTATCTTGTAATTCCTTTAATGTTGATCTAATTGCATCTCTATTCTCTTTGCTAATAGCACATAAACCTTTTAAAGAGTAATCCCAATCTGGAGGCAAACTCAACATGAAAGAAAGTAAACCTTTTGCTTTAAAACTTAAATTCCTATCTCTTAAATGGAAATTAGACATTATTGTAAAATCTTTTGTTTTTTCTATTTTAAATACAGACATTTTATTCACCCCCTAAATTTTTACAAAAAAAAGAATATAGATTCATCTATACTCGTTTTCAAATTTAATTATTTTTGTTTTGGTCTAATAACTTCTAAACCACCCATATAAGGTTGTAAAACCTTTGGAATTATTATGCTGCCATCACTTTGGTAGCCAGACTCGATTATTGCGATAAGTGAGCGTGGGCTTGCAATCACTGTGTTGTTTAGTGTTGAAAGGAATTGATTACCATTTTCAGTTTTCATTCTTATAGCTAATCTTCTTGCTTGAGCATCTCCTAAAGTTGAACAAGAACCAACTTCAAAATATTTTTGTTGTCTTGGACTCCATGCTTCAACATCACAAGATTTAACTTTTAAATCTGCTAAATCTCCACTACAACACTCTAATGTTCTTACTGAAACATCTAAACTTCTAAAGAATTCTACTGTATAACTCCACATTTTGTTATACCATTCCATAGCATCTTCTGGTTTACAAAGTACTACCATTTCTTGTTTTTCAAATTGATGAACTCTATATAATCCTCTTTCTTCAAGACCATGAGAACCTACTTCTTTTCTAAAACATGGAGAATAACTTGTCATAGCAATTGGTAGTTCTTTTTCATCTATAATTTGTCCTTTAAATTTACCTATCATACTATGTTCACTTGTACCAATTAAATATAAATCTTCTCCCTCGATTTTATACATCATAGCATCCATTTCTGCAAATGACATAACACCTGTTACAACATCACTACGAATCATAAATGGTGGTATTGCATATGTAAATCCTTTACTTATCATGAAATCTCTTGCATATGCAATTGTTGCTTCATGTAATCGTGCAATATCTCCTACTAAATAATAAAAACCATTTCCACTTGTTCTTCCTGCACTGTCTTTATCAAGACCACCTAATGCTTCACAAATATCTGCATGATATGGTATTTCATAATCTCTTACAAATGGTTCTCCAAATTTTTCTATTTCTACATTTTCACTATCATCTTTACCAATTGGCACACTATCATCAATAATATTTGGAATTACCATCATTTTACTTTTTAAGTTTTCAGATAATTCACTTTCTTCTTTTTCTATACTTTCTAATTGATTGTTAATTTCTACTACCCTTTGCTTTTTAGCATTTGCTTCATCAACTTTCTTATCTCTAAATAAAGCTCCTATTTCATCACTTGTTGCATTTCTTTCTTGTCTTAAACTATCCCCTGTTGATTTTAACTCTCTAATTTTTTGATCCAATTCAATTACCTCATCTACTAAAGGTAATTTCTCATCTTGAAATTTCTTCTTTATATTTTCCTTTACTTTATCCTTATTTTCTCGTACGAATTTTATATCTAACATTTCCAATCTTCCTTTCTTACTAGGTATTATACCTCAACCATTTTTTATATTATTTGTGAGAATTTTTAGTAATTGCCTTTATACACAAACAGCAACAATAACTTTCACATTTTCTAGATAAAATTTAACATTATTTTCGTTAATTGTTAAGCACTTATGAGAGTCGATTTTGCTTGAAAATTCAAGGATTTCAACCAATTTCCTACTTGAGTGCATATGGCTACTACAGGATTATTTAAGGTACTTACATAATATGTACCATCGCTACCTTTAGTACGTATTCCAAGACGTCTTGCTTGAGCATCTCCCAAAGTTGAACAAGAGCCAACTTCAAAATATTTCTTTTGCCTTGGACTCCAAGCTTCAACGTCACATGACTTAACCTTTAAATCTGCAAGATCCCCACTACAACATTCAAGAGTTCTAACAGGAACATCTAAACTTCTAAAAAATTCTACTGTATAACTCCACATTTTGTTATACCAATCCATTGCTTCATCTGGCCTACACAATACTATCATCTCTTGCTTTTCAAATTGATGAACCCTATATAGTCCTCGCTCTTCAAGTCCATGACTTCCGCCTTCTTTTCTAAAACAAGGAGAGTAAGATGTCATAGTAATAGGTAGATCATCTTCTTTTACTATTTGACCTTTAAACTTACCAATCATAGAATGTTCACTAGTACCAATCAAATATAAATCTTCTCCTTCAATTTTATACATCATCGCTTCCATTTCTGGAAAAGACATAACTCCTTCTACTACATTACTTCTGATCATAAAAGGTGGAATAGCATAAGTAAATCCCTTATCTATCATAAAATCCCTTGCATAAGCAAGAACTGCCTCATGAAGTCTTGCAATATCACCTAATAAATAATAAAAACCTTCTCCACTAGTTCTTCCTGCACTTTCCTTATCCATCCCATTTAAGTTCTCTATAATATCTGCATGATATGGAATCTCATAATCAGGAACTACTGGTTCTCCAAATTTTTCTATTTCAACGTTTTTTGAATCGTCTTCACCAATTGGAACAGAAGCATCCATTATATTAGGTATTACCAACATTTTTTCTCTAATAGAAACTTGAATACTTTCCTCTTCTTTTTCCATATCAACTAATTTTTCATTAATAGTTTTAACTTCTTCTTTCTTAAGTTCTGCATCTTTATTTTTTCCTTCCTTCATCAAAATACCTATTTCATTACTACAAGTATTTCTTCTACTACGAAGTAAATCTCCCTCACTCTTTAGAGCACGAACTTTTTCATCAAGTTCTTTTATTTCATCTACTAATACTAACTTCTCATCTTGAAATTTTTTTCTTATATTCTCCTTTACTAATTCT
>CATKYP010000094.1 GCA_949840855.1 uncultured Bacilli bacterium
TAAACGTATTTTCTTTAAAAAGCTTCTTTTTATCACCATATTTCTTTAAATAACCTTTATTAAGAGGATTACTATAATTTAACTCCCCACATCTTAGACAGCATCGTTCTTCTTCTTTCATTTCATTACCACATCTAGGACATTTCATTAATTATCTCTCCTATTCTCTTATATTATAACATTTAAATATATTTCAGAAAAGAGAAAGTTGATTAGAATCTGGAAGACCATTAAGTATACCCATATCAGTCATTTTAGCTATTAAAGTTTGTGAAACTTTTCCTCTAGTTTGCACATCCTCTTTACTAATAAAACTACGTTCTTTCCGCTCTTTTACAATAGTAGCTGCAACAGTATTTCCTAGTCCATCAATAGTAGAAAATGGCGGTATCAAAGTATACTCATCGTCTTCCTTTTTGATAAATTTCGTTGCTTCACTCTTTTCAAGATCAATATTGGCAAACTTAATGCCTCGACAAACTGCTTCTAGTGCAATTTTCAAAGTTTCTATAATATTAGTTTCCTTATTAGTAGCTTCAAATCCTTTATTTTGTAAATCAGTAAGTCTTTCTCTTATTGCTTCCTCTCCTTTAATCATAACTTCAATATCAAAGTCATCAACCCTAATAGAGAAAAAGGCAGCATAATAATTATATGGTTGGTAAAGTTTAAACCAGGCTATACGTATAGCACTCATAACATAAGCACAAGCATGAGCCTTTGGGAACATATATTTTATTTTGTGGCATGACTCTATATACCAATCTGGAATATTAGCTTCCTTCATCATACTAGCCCAAGTCTGCCAAGTAGCAGGATCTCTTGAAGGTTTTCCTTTACGAACAAACTCCATAATTTTAAATGCTACCTTTGGCTCCATTCCCCAGTTCATTAGACTAACCATAATATCATCACGACAACCAATAACCTCTTTAAATGGAACAATCCCTTTTTCTATTAGTTCTGAAGCATTTCCTGCCCAAACATCAGTTCCATGAGAGAGTCCAGATATTTTAACAAGTTCAGAAAAAGTTTTCGGCTTCGTTTCTTGAAGCATTGCAATAACGAACTTAGTACCAAGTTCAGGAAGTCCTAAAGTACCTGTTGGACACATTATCTGCTCTTCAGTAACTCCCAAAGCTTCAGGACTAGATAAAAGGGAAAACACCTTAGAATCATCCATAGGAATAGTTGTAACATCAACCCCAGATAAATCCTGTAGCATTCTAAGTACTGTTGGATCATCGTGTCCTAGTATATCAAGTTTCAAAACATCTTGGTCAATTGCATGATAATCAAAGTGTGTTGTTCTCCACTCTGCTGTTACTTCATCTGCTGGATACTGAAATGGAGTAAAATCAAAAACATCCATATACTTTGGAATAACTACAATTCCTCCTGGGTGCTGTCCAGTCGTTCTCTTTACTCCTGTACACCCTATAGCAAGTCGCTCTATTTCAGCATTTCTAATATCAACTATTCCATGTTCTTCAGCCCAACCTCTAACATAACCAAAAGCTGTTTTTTCAGCAACTGTACCAATTGTACCAGCTCTATAAACATTATCTTCACCAAACAACACTTTAGTATAAGCATGAGCACTAGCCTGATTATCACCAGAAAAATTAAGATCTATATCAGGAACTTTATCACAATTAAATCCTAAGAAAGTCGCAAAAGGCATATCTTGCCCCTCTTTACCTAACTTTTCCCCACATTTTGGACATATTTTATCAGGTAAATCATATCCACTAGCAAGTTCTTTTCCATAAGCAATACCATTATCATCATTAAACTCAGAATACTTACAGTTATAACATAAATAGTGAGCAGGAAGTGCATTAACTTCAGTAATTCCCATCATACAAGCAACAAAGCTTGAACCAACTGAACCACGTGAACCAACTAAATATCCATCATCATTTGAATGCTTTACAAGTTTCTGAGAAATCAAGTAAATGACATCAAATCCTCCACCAATTATTCCCTTTAATTCAGATTTAATTCTATCTTCTATATTTTGAGGAAGTGGATCTCCATACATACTATGGGCTTTATCGTACACCATAGTACGAACAATTTCACTACAGTTTTCTATTTTTGGTGAAAAAGGAATACCACCTGTATCAATTATTACCTCAATATCCTGAACCATATCAAGTATTTTATTAGGATTATCTATAACTATTCTATCTACTAAATTAGAGTCATCTAAAAACTTAAAATTTTCAAGCATCTCATCAGTTGTTCTTAAATGATTACTTGGAATATCTTTAATTCCATTACGTGCTAATGGATGTCTTCCTCCACCTGGTACTTTTTGATTTACTATTATCTCTCTATAAATCTTATCATCTCTTTTTATATGATGAACATCTCCAGTTGCTACAATAAATTTCCCAGCTTCTTCTGTTGTTCTAATAATCTTTTTAAGATGCTCTGAAATCTCATATTCATTTGTAAAATCGCTACTTTGTATTAAATGATTATAACACTCCAAAGGTTGAACTTCAACATAATCATAAAATCTAATAATATTCGTAAGCTCTTCTTCACTTTTACTTCTAGCCTCCCTAAATACTTCAGATTCATAACAACCACTTCCAATTAAAAGACCATTTCTATTCTTTTCAATTTCACTTCGAAGAATTCTAGGTGTTTTATAAAGATATTTAGTATTAGCAAGTGATATTAATCTAAACATATTTTTAAGTCCAATTTTATTTAGTGCTAAAATATTTATATGATAACTTTTTCCATATTTATGAATTTCGTCCTTACTAACAAGACTATCAAGCTGATCCATCCTCTCAATATTACGATTATCAAGTTTCTTTAGCATCTTATGAAAAACTAATGCTGTCCCCTCAGCATCATAATCACCTCTATGATGGCAATCTTCATCCCAAGGAACATCATATCTTTTAATAATAGCAGAAAGTGAATGTCTAGAGTAATTATTATCAAGAGTACGTGAAAGTTCTAATGTATCAATTACAGGATTAGTATACTCACCTAAATTATACTTTCTATAACACATTTCTAAAAACGAAACATCAAACTTTGCATTATGAGCAACCATTGGTAAATCACCAAACCACTCAATAAATCTCTTTATAGCATTTTCTTCATTATCCTTATCTTCTAACATCTCATTAGTAATATTCGTAACATCAGTAATTGTCTGTTTTAAAGGATTAGGAGGTTTAATTAGTTCATCATATTTTTCAATTATTTCTCCATTATGTATCTTAACAGCACCTATTTCTATAATAGAATCAGCTCCACCAGCATTAAATCCTGTAGTTTCAAAGTCAAAAACAACATATGTTTGTTCTAACAAATTCTTATCATTTGGTCTAACTACAATATCAACAGTATCATCAATTAAAGTTAATTCAGTTCCATATATAACCTTAAATGGATCTTCACCATCTTTTAACTTCTTATTATGATCCCTAACAAAATTGAAAATATGCGGAAAAGCTTGGCAACCATTATGATCTGTTATTGCAATACCTTTATGTCCCCATTTAATAGCTTGTTTTACTAATTCCTTTTCATCAGCAACTCCATCCATTTGACTCATTTTTGTATGAGTATGTAATTCTACTCTTTTTACAGAACTAGTATCAGTAATCTCTTCTTCTTCATTATGCTCAATTGCCATAATATCCCTAGCATTAAGTACAAGCTCCCTACTAAAAGGATCATCTTTAGTAGCACCTCTAATTTTTAACCATCTACCACTTTTTAATTCTTTACAAAGTCTTATATATTCATCATTATCTCTTACAAATACCTTACAATAAATGCTATCTGTATAATCGGTTATTTTTAAAGTAATAATCTTAAAATCACTCTTACTTGATTCAAAATAATCTACTCCAAATATTTGAGCTTCTACTACTATATTATTATCAGCTCCTAAAATTGTTTTTATTTTTATAGGTTCATCTTTTATAGCAAAACCTATAATACTATTAGGATCAGTTTCTTTCTTTCTATATTTAGGTTTATCCTTAGAAATATCATTATTAACTTGTTGAGCATTAAGATTACTTTCTCTTAAAGCCGAATTTTTCTTAATATTATTTATGCTTTCTTTTAAATTCTCCTCTATTTTTTCTTTAATAAGATTTTCTTCTTTTAATATAACAGAAACATTATTTCTAAATCCTAATCTACTAAATTCTTTTTTTATTATATCTAAGGCCTCATCAAGTTTTGATTTTTCTACATTATTATTAGCAACTAAAATAAAATTATCATCTTCTATTTCTAGTGAGTCTAAATAAATATTTGGCACAGTTAAAATATCCTTAGCTTTTTTTAAAACATAAGGATATAACCCTTTAAACCCTTCAATATCCATATTTTCAATTTCAAAACATATTGTAATATTATTAATATCATCAGAAAAGTTGTACTTTTTATCTTCTAATTCTTCTAAAGCCTCAATACAAATAGGTTCATTTTTTTTTATGAATATTTGACAATCTCTTCTTTTGTTAAATAATTTTATTTTTATTAACTTACAGTCCTCCAGTAAATTATAATGGTCTCTCGCAAAATCAATTCTTTCTAGTAATAAACCCATCTTCTCATC
>CATKYP010000095.1 GCA_949840855.1 uncultured Bacilli bacterium
TTATAGTCTTTAATATATTCAAAGATAACCCAAATAAAATCTCTTAGCATTTTTTTTGTGGCTTTGTCTATACCCCTAGTTTCATAAATAAGTTTCAAAATAAGTTTCTTATTATCCATTATTTCTACTAAACTACTAATTTTTGCTCTTTCAAATACACTAAATAAGCTTTCGGTAAATTTTTTTCTTTCAAAATCATTATATTTATTAACCCAATCAAGCATTCCTTTCTCGATTATTTTACTAAAAGTACTAAGTTCTGCTGTAATAAATTCTTCTTCATCAACTAGCCAAGTATAGAAGTCATGTGCTAGTATTCCTTTTTTATTAGTTAGTATTACTTTATAGTTAGAATGATGTCTTAGAAGAAGGCCAACTAAAGAATAATTTGGAATTATTGTAATTAGTTTTTTTTCAATTTCTTTATATTTTAAGCTCTCAAATTGTGCCTTTCTTAATCCTGGTCCATCATTGCAAAATATTGTTAATATTCTTTTTTTTACAAATATATTTGCATACATTCCTGCTACAAGTGCAAGATTTCCACCTTTAGAATGTCCCCCTAAAATTATATTTTTATGACTAACAATATATCTATCTAGATATTTTATAGCAAATCTTTGAGCTGGTACTGGAAATGTATACGACATCTTAAAATCTTCTTTCCAACCACTTACTAAATGATCAGTCCCTTCATATGAAATATATATTAAATCCTTAGATAGTTCAATTGTCATTGCTGAAAACTGTTTTTTTTGATCTCCAATATATTGATAATTATATAAATATAAATTGCCATATCTTTTTGTTTCTGCAATTGCTTTTAGTATTTCTACTGCATGTTTAAAAGCTATCATATTATTCTTTTTTTTATTATACTTTTCAAAATATTTATTTGAAGCATTTTTTATTGTAATTTTTGAATATGAACGATTACATACAATATCATCGAAATCAATATAGCTTATAGCTGAGAGTATTACATTATCAACTTCATTAAATTTTATATCTTCAAAAGTTTTATCTTTATATTTATAAATATACTCAATTACTGTCATAAAATACTCCTCTTATTATCTGCTAGATTTAGTATAGCATAATTAATTGGAAAAGAAAAAGAATTAATAAATACTAATTCTTTTAATAAGCATTCTCATCTTTCTTTTGAGTACAGCTTTTACCATTAAAGTCTCCCATATCACTGCTAAATGATTGACTCTTTTGTCCTGTACAGTTACCTAATACATCACATAAATTGTATGATAAATTTACATTTCTGGTAGAATAACCTTTTAGTGTTTTTAAACAATAAGCCTCAAATTTATCTGATCCAGATCTACTGTGAGATAAGGAATTTTTTTGTCCACTGCTCATCATACCAGTAACAGTATAATTACTATTTCCTAATTTAGAATGAGCATCTTCTATTCTTACAAAGACACCATTAAAAACATGTGATTCTGGATCTCCTTGACATTCAAAACCGTTTTTATATCTACTTGCCTCATCAAAATTAAATCTACATACAGTGGTCAGTTTTGGCGGAGTAATATCTATATAGTATCTATCATAATCTGTACAATTTCTTGTTTCACCTTTTGCATTTTTTACGACTATTTTTATTTTATATTTTCCATCTTGAAGATGACTTTTTACCATTAAAGTTTGATTAGTCATACTTATACTGTGATCTCCTTGTAAACTATAATTTGTAGTACCAACTTTTGCATAATAAAGTTTGTAAGTAGTAGCAGAGTTTCCTGAACCAAAATTAATATTTAATTTTATATCTTTATTAGTCCAAGTTTCAGCTGATACATTGGCACTTACTGTAGGGCATTGCAAACTACTATCATCTGCTGGTGGTGATGGTGGCTCATCATCTCCATCTCCTTCATCAGGATCGGTTGGAACATAGGTTATATCTGGCTGACACTCATCTTCATGCCAACATTTTTGATAACCACACAATGAAGGGCTAGGTGCCTCACAAGACTTATAGCCACAAGGTATTCCTGGACAATAACGAAAATATCTTGAAAAATATGGGGAAGTATTTCCCGCTAAATCTTCACATTGACCACTAATAGATGCTGATAGCATTCCATAACTAAATGGTTGTGAATAATCTCTAATTGGGCCACTTCCTACATCACTACATTTAACTTCTATTGTAGTTCCATAGTCATACCCACTACCAATAGGTATTAGTGGATTAAAAGTATAATTATAGGTAGGGGGTGTCTTATCTACCCTAAATTCTTTACTAGTACAAGAATTAGTATTACCAGCTTGATCTTTTACATATCCATACATTCTAACGTAATTATTTGTATTATTACTATAGGTATTTGTAGAATTATTATTATAAGATGGAGAGTTAGATGTTTTTATATCATATGCTGCTACTCCACTTGCTACATTATTAGAAAGGGGATCATTAGTATTTATTCTTCCTGTTACATCACTTCTATAATATCCATTATTTCCTTCAGTTCCATTTAGATTTATAGAACAAGTTGGTGGTGTTTTATCTATTCTAACTAAAACAGGAGCGCATTCTGTTTTATTTCCAACGTTATCCATAACAAAACCAGCACTTCTATAATCATTAATTTCTTCAGTTATAAGATTTGAGGTGCTTTTTGAATGATTACATTGACTTTCATATTTAGGATGTTCTCCTTCACAGTTAGCTTGAAGTCTTACATCTTTATTGACCCAACCTTTATCCCAACCAGCTGGTGTACCAGTTGTTCTACAGTCTGGCGGATCATTGTCTTGTCGATATTCAAAATAATTACCATTGGCATCAGTTGAGCAGGTGTCACCTTGATCATTATAACCAACTATTTTAATTCTATATATCCCCGTTTGTTTATTATCATATGTTATAGTTCTTGAAAGGGCTGAAGCTTTAGAAATAACTTTTTGAAAAGGACCATCATTTTTACTTACATATACGTCATAACTTTCAATATCACCTTTTTTCTTAATAGTTATTTCTAATGTCCCCTTCATCCAAGTTCTTTGATTAATTTTAGAATTATCTTCTTTCTTTTTGGCTGTAACTTCTATTTGACTTCCGCAATCATTTGGTAAGCTGTATTTTAAAATATAGTCTCCACCTCTACCTTCTCCTAATTTCCCAATGGAGTTATAGGCATATCCTTTTATATAATATGTACCTTTTCTATTTAGTTTTATTTTAACATCTCCCTTATATTCCCTAAAGTCAACTGTTTCTATAGGAATATCTCCTGAAGATGTTTTTTGATATACTGTATAAGCATAACTTGCTATAGGATTAGCATTATCTGTTATTTTCATTGTAATTGTAAAATCTTTATTAGCTACATTTTGACCACTAGCTGGTGTAAATCTTATAACAGGAGTACTATCTGTTTTATTGCTTGCATTATCAGTATTACATTTATTACACTTTAAATAAGTTGTATAATAATATCCGCTTTTTAAATGCTTTGTGGAGCAAACTTTACTTTGATTAACATCACATGAAGTGTCACTATAATCCTTTAATTGCTCTATATATTTATCATTAACAAGTTTGTCTAGTGTTACACATTCTTCTCCACCCATATTCATAGGAAGAAGTGTCTTATTATCTTCAAAATAACTTCTACCTGCTATTTCTAACATGTTCACTTGAGATGAGCAAAATTCTTTATGTGATTTATTAACATGTTTTGATATACCCGCAATTACTGTTCCTGATAAAATACCCATAATCGTTATAGCAGCTAATATTTCTATTAATGTAAAACCTTTATTATTCTTTTGTTTCATTAATTACACCTACCATTTATAGTTTCTATCTTTTATACTATAAATAAATTATAAATCATAAAATTCATGAAAACAAGAGTTAATATTTTTAGCATTAGTTATTTATTAGCTTTATTTTTGATGCTTGTCTTTTTCTAATTTAGAATAAATACATCCACAATAATCTTGTCTATATAAATTATATTTTTTTGAGTAGTCTATACTTTCTTTGTATCCGTTATGTTTTTTAAAATCAGAGTTTAAAAATTTGACATTAGAATTCTTTGAAATATTTTCTCCTATTTCATTTAGCCAATCAACATTTTTAAATGGACTCAGTGTTAAAGTAGTTGTAAAGTATGGGAAATTATTTTCCTCTGCTACTTTTAGTGTTTCTTTAAGCCTTAACTTATAACATTTATAGCATCTTCTTCCTCTTTCTGGTTCATTTTCTAGTCCTTTAGATATTTCTATAAACTTTTTAGGCTCATATTTTCCTTCAATTATACTGATGGGGTATTTAACTTTAAATTCGCAAGTAAATCTTTTAATCTCTTCAAGTCTTTTTTGGTATTCCTTTTCATCTGTTATATTAGGATTATAGTAAAATATTGTAATTTTAAAGTTATCTCCTAATCTCTTTAAACAAGTAGAAGAGCAAGGAGCACAACAGGTATGAAGTAATATTTCTGATACATCATCTAGTTTATCTATTTCTTTTTGCATTAATAAATCATAGTTCATAATACTTCTCCTTTTGATAATTAT
>CATKYP010000096.1 GCA_949840855.1 uncultured Bacilli bacterium
AAAAACTTTATTTTATATAAATAATATATTATAATATCTATAAAGTACTTCTCTTAGTAGTTAAATATGTTTATGTAATATTATACAGATTTATTATAAGAGAAGTATAATAGATAAAAAATATATAGAAAGGATGCAATCTAATAGAATATATTTCTAAAAGATTGATTATATGCGATATATGGATTTTGATATTATAAATGAATCAAAAGAAAAAATGGAAAAAACAATTGAAAACTTAATAAAAAGATTTACAACTGTTAGAACAGGGCGTGCTAATCCATCTAGTCTTGATGGAGTTAAGGTCGATTACTATGGTAGCCTAACTCCACTAAAGCAACTTGTCACTATATCAGTACCAGAAGGTAATCAATTATTAATTAAACCTTTTGATAAAGGAAGTTTAGCTGATATTGAAAAAGCTATTGCTAAAGCAGATTTAGGATATAATCCAACTAATGATGGAGAAACAATTAGAATAATAGTTCCAACTCTTACTGAAGAGAGAAGAAAAGAACTTATAAAACAAGTAAAATCAATTAGTGAAGATGCCAAAGTAAGTATTAGAAATATTAGACATGATGCAATTGAAAAAATAGAAAAAGAAGAAATTAGTGAGGATATTTCTAAAGGACTTGAAAAAGACATTCAAGACCTAGTAAACATATATAATAAGAAAATAGATGAAATGTTTAAAGAAAAAGAAAAAGAATTAATGACAGTTTAATTAAGATATGATATAATTATTATATTGACTTTGATCAAGAAATAGTAATAAATAATTCTTTTGTAGAGAGCTTATATTTGGTGAAAATAAGTAAAGATAATTTATGAATTCAACTTGTGAGTCCTTATTAAAAATAAGCGTAATTCTTGCGTTAAAAGAATAAAGTGTATAGTAGAACTATAAAGTAAAGTGGTACCACGGGGAAACTCGTCTTTACATTATAGTTCTTTTTTTGGAGGTAAAGGTATGATTAAAAATAAAGAAAAAGAAAGATATATATTTGATTTTTATGGAGATTAGATTTTAGTGAAGAAGATAAGTTCTTTAAAAGTATATTATCGTTGTATGACTATTTAAAATTTAATGAATCAAAGCTAGATATTATATACAAATATGAAAACAAGTTTGATAGGTTGGATATAAAATTATTTAGTGAGTTTTTTACAAAAGAATCTGGTGTTCATATTACTGAAAAGATTATACAAGATTGGATAGACTTTAATTGCAATATTAGCACAAATTTATTTGAAGATACTATAGAATTATTAGAATACTTAAAAAGTAAAAATAAAAGTTTAGCTGTTAGAACTAATTTTTTTCTAAAAGCACAATGCAGTAGAATGAAAAATACAAAAATATTTGACTATGTTGATGATATTTATGCTGGTGATTCATATTTGAAACCAAATATAAATAGTTACATTGAGGCAGCAAGTAATTATCCAATAGATAAATGCGTAATGATAGGTGATAATTTAGAGTATGATGTTTTAGCACCTAGAAGACTTGGAATGGATTCTATATACTACAATCCTAAAATTAGTGAAGACGAAGTTCCTATTAAGGAAACTGTGAAAAGTTTGATTAAAATTAAAGACATATATAATTAATAAAAAGAGGAGACTATAAAATATGAAAAGTGATAAGATCGAAAGTGTTCAAGAAACAATAGAACAAGATAAAGAAAAAATTAAAGATATAAGAACATTAGACGAGTTTAAAGTTAAATACTTGGGAAAGAAGGGAATTATAACTGAACTAAATAGTGAAATTAAGAATATTAAAGCTGAAGATAAAAAACCATTTGGTCAGGCTGTAAACGAGCTTAGAAAAATAGTCACAGATTTTTATGAAGATAAAAAGAAAAAATATGAAAATGAGATATTAAATGAAAGACTAAAAAATGAAGCAATAGATATTAGCCTACCTGCTACAAGAATTCCTATGGGCTCACCTAATATATTAGAAAAATTAATAGAAGAGGTTGAAGAAGTATTCATATCTATGGGATATGATGTTGTTGATGGACCAGAGGTAGAAGAGGATAAATATAATTTTGAAATGCTAAATCTCCCTAAAGGTCATCCAGCAAGAGATGCTCAAGATACCTTTTATATAGAAGGAGAAGAAGTCTTACTACGTAGCCAAACTTCACCTGTTCAAGTAAGAACCATGTTAAAAGGACAGGGTGAAATACCTATTAGGGTAATATGTCCTGGAAAAACATATAGAAGAGATGATGATGATGCAACTCACTCTCATCAATTTATGCAAATAGAAGGTTTGCTAGTTGATAAGAATATTAGTTTGTCTGATTTAAAAGGAACAATAGATGTAATTGTCAAAAAGTTATTTGGAAAAGACATAGAAACTCGTTTTCGTCCAAGTTACTATCAGTTCACAGAACCATCTGTAGAAGTTGATATTAGTTGTTTTAATTGTAAAGGAGATGGATGCAATATATGCAAACATACTGGTTGGATTACAGTAGCTGGTGCAGGAATAGTTCATCCTAATGTCTTAAAAATGAGTGGTTATGATCCAAAAAAATGGAGTGGATTTGCTTTCGGATTTGGTGCTGAACGCCTTGCTATGCTTAAATATGATATAGATGATTGTCGTGTTTTCTATAATACAGATTTAAGAGAAGTAAAGATATTTGATAGATGGGAGAGTGAATAAAATGATCAGTCTAGAATGGGTAAAGGATTATATTGATATTAGTGACCAAGATTTAGAAGAACTTGCTATAAAAATTACTAAAGCTGGTATAAATATCGAAAAAGTGATTACTAAAAATATTAAAAATTTAGTTATTGGCGAAGTTGTAGAATGTATAAATCATCCTGATAGTGATCACTTACATATTTGTCAAGTAAATATAGGTAAGAAAGAACTTCAGCAAATAGTTTGTGGAGCACCTAATGTTAGAGTTGGCATTAAAGTAATAATAGCACTTCCTGGAGCAGTTCTTCCTGATAACTTTATTATAAATAAAAGTAAAATTCGTGGAGTTGAGTCAAATGGAATGATTTGTGCTTTATTTGAACTAGGATTAGAAGAAAAAAATGAAGAAAATTACAATAAGGGAATACACGAACTTCCAATAGATGCAACAGTAGGGATGGATCCAATAAAATATTTAGGCCTTGATGATACTTTGTATGAATTAGATATTCATAAACACCGTAATAATGATTGCTACTATCATATTGGCTTTGCTTATGAAATTGCTTCTATTCTAAATCGCAAAGTAGTTTTACCAGATGAAAGCTATAAAGAAATAGATGACTCTATTAATAATTATTTTAAACTAAATGTTGAAACTGATAAATGTCCTTATTACTTAGCTAAAATGGTTACAGATGTAAAAATAGGAGAAACACCAGAGTTTATAAAAAGACGTCTTGCAGCATATGGCATGCGTTCAATTAATAATGTAGTCGATATATCTAACTACGTTATGCTTGAATATGGCCAACCTCTTCACTTTTTTGATAAAGACATTTTAGGAGATTATATTTTAGTAAGAGATGCAAAAGAAGATGAGGAAATAATAACTCTTGATGGCAAGAAAAGAATATTAAAAAACAGCGATATAGTTATTACTAATAAAGAAGAAGCTGTATGTATAGCAGGAGTTATGGGAGGATTAAGTACAGAAGTTACAGAAAAAACAAAAAGCATTTTAATAGAAAGTGCAATATTTGATTCTGTTAGTATTCGTTATACTGCTTCTAACTTAGACTTAAAAAGTGAAGCCTCTATTAGATATGGAAAAGGCTTAAACTATGAATATACACTAAAGGCTATCAATAGAGCTTGTCACTTATTAGAAAAGTATGCAGGAGCAAAAGTACTAACTGGAATAGTAGAATATGACAATATTGATAAAACTCCTAAAATAGTGGAATTTATTCCAAATGATGTTCAAAAATTATTAGGTATAACTATTAGTGAAGAAGATATGGAACTTGAGATGAAAAGGCTTGATTTTCCTTATGAAATAAAAGAAGGGAAGTTTATTGTAACCATTCCTAATAGAAGACTAGATATAGATCCTAATGTTAATGATATTGCAGAAGAAATTGGAAGATTATATGGATATCATAATTTAGTATCAACTCTTCCTACTGTTCCGATTAGAAGAGGGGAATATATTGGAGATGTAAAGTATCGTAAAACTATATCAAGAAGATTACGTTCACTAGGTTTAAACGAAGTTAAAACTTATACTTTAACAAATCCAAATATGGCAACTATGTTCAAATATGAAGAAAAAGAAAATATCATTTTACCAAATCCTATGAGTATTGATAAAAGTGTGATTAGAACAAGTATTTTGCCTAGTTTGTTAAATGTGTATGATTATAATAAAACAAGGAAAGTTGATGATATTCTTATTTACGAAATAAGCAAGACTTATGACAAATATTACAATGAAGAAAGTAAAATTGCTATTTTAATGAATGGAGAATATTTAAATAATTCTTGGAATCAAAGTAAAAATAAAGTAGATTTT
>CATKYP010000097.1 GCA_949840855.1 uncultured Bacilli bacterium
ATATTGAAAATCTTATTTTTAACGTCATTCCTTCTCTTTAATCACTTTACGTAAAGTTTTTATGCAATTGCCTTAACTTGGTAATATGGGTACAAAAGGAAATGCAACAGGAGTACATTGTCATATAGAAGTATCTCAAAGTGCAGATATAACTTGGACCAAAAATAAATATGGAATTTATCATTTTAATAATGAGTATGACTTAGATGATTGTTATTTTGTAGATAATACTAATATTTTGAAAGGTATGGGTGGTAATTGGAGAACAACTGATAAAGTACCTGTTCAAACAGAACTACCAAACTATGCTCCAGATCAAGTTTTACAATCTGGAAGTAAAGTCAAATTTGATGGTATATTCCAAGTAAATATACTTAAAAGCCCATTATCAAGTAATTTGTTTGGTTGTTGTGAACTAACAGGCTGTAGCTTCAATGATTACAAAAATGAAAAAGTACAACCTTATCACTGGATATCAACAAATGACTTTATAGAAGTAGATAAAAACGGGCATACTACATCAGATCAAAAATTAACTGGTGGAAACAGTTATGTAATTAATAAAAATATTTATACTGTTCAAGAGATAGACATACCAACTAATTCAGCAAAATTAAATATAAATGATCGTAATGTTTGGGTATATTCTACATATCTTTATGAAGTAAGTAATAATTAATTAAAAAGACACTATATTCTTAGTTGAGTATAGTGCCTTTTTTGTTTATAAATTTAAAGAATATTCTTCTTCTTCACTAAATACTATTTTATTATCTTCTAGTTTTTTAATAGCAATTTCTATTTCTTTAAGAGGCAACTTTTCATAATTGTTTCTTAATGAGCAGTATATATCTCGTATACTCAATTTACCTTTAGTAAAAGCGTCATCTTGTTCCTCAATAAAAAGCCTGATAATATCATTTAGCAGAAATATAGATTTGATATATTCGTTTTCTATTTGTTTCTTCTTTATTTTCTCTTTTAATTTTTGATAACCTTTTCTAATAAGATATATTTTAGTAAAATTGTTTGCTTTTAGGAATTCATCTATTTCTTGTTTTTCTTCTTTTAGAAGTCTTACATTGAATTGAGCTTGATTTTCTTTTTGATAAGCTATATCATATTGTTTTTTATTAAATTCTTTTTTATTCATATATTTATAACAATTGAAATATTATGATTTTTATGATAATATTAGTACCAAGAGAGATTGCTCTCTCTGATACTAGAATTGCTTTATTTGAAGTGACGTAACTCAATTTCAAATGTAATAGCAATTCTTTTTAATATTACTATCATAAATTTCATTGTTTTCCTCCTCTCATAATATAAGCATATCATACTAGCTAGCTAGTGTCAATGTTTTTTTTTGAATTTATTGTAATTTATTAAAATTTGATAAAAAAAAAGATTTATATACCACACATATACCACAAAAAGCCAATTTTTCGTTGATACATATATAGTTTCTTTTCTGTCTATCGGCACCAGATTGATAGGAAACTCGAACTTTTTATTCGAGAGTAATAAATATTAACTAGAAGTACCGTCTAGTTTTTTTGTTATTTGAGAATGGAAGTGATGAGTTATGAAGGAAGTTAAGGAATTAGAGTTTGATAAGGACGTCTTAAAAAGGATTGAAATGATATGTAGATTTGCTTGTGTTAAACCTATTATTAAACAAGGAAGTATTATCAATATCAAAGGAACTAACATTGCTTATGTAAGTCCACATATTATAACGATCAAAAAGAATAATTATTTAATATTTAATGGAAGTGATACTTTATTTGTAAATGATTATTCTAAAAGTATTAAATTAAAGGATTTAGAAGTTCATATTAAAACAAATTAATTGTTTTAAAACTAGGCGTGCAAAAAGGAAGTACAATACTTGAGGTTAAAAGTATGGTCTTTTTGTACTTTTAATCTCTCTAAAAAATAAGAAAAGGAGAGATGAAAAAATGAACGAAGTAAAGAAAATTGCAGGAATTTACATTAGAGTGAGTACACTCGACCAAGCTCGTGAAGGTTTTAGTCTAGGACAACAAGAAGAACAATTAAAAGCCTTTTGTGAGCGAAAAGGTTATGAGATTTACAAAGTATATGCTGATGAAGGAATTAGTGCTAAAAACGACAAAAGACCAGCATATAGAGAAATGTTAAGAGATGTAAAAAACGGTACAATTAATGTTATTGTGGCATTTAAAATGGATAGACTTACTCGTAGTGTATTTGATGTAGAAAAATTAATGGCAGTAGTTGATAATGCAGGATGTGATATAGATTGTTTAAATGATTCATCAAATACAACTACTTCTACTGGAAGACTAACTTTAAGAATTATGACAAGTGTATCTCAAAATGAAATAGAAAAATGCTCAGAAAGAACGAAATTTGGTATGGTTGGTGCTATTCAAGCAGGACAGCCTCCATGCACATAATAGCACCAACCATTTTTAATAGTTAAAAAAGCAATTTTCACATTGCTCTTCAAGGATTTCAAAGGATCACCTTTGTCACACGAAACCTAAGTTGGCTCTGCCGACTTAGTAGTGTGTTATTAACTTGACTAAATTTTCTCAAATACTATTTTTTTTACAATTAGATTGAATTTCTTGATAATCTAATGAATTTAATTCGTAAATTCTTTTTGATCTTGGAGTAAATCCAATTTTTTCAGCTATATGAGCAGATTTTTCATTAATAGGAAGAATTCTAATCAAGTTTACTTGATGACTGAAAATATCATTTACAACAACACTTAATACAGTTTGACCTATTCCTCTGTTTTGAAACTCATCAATAATGTGGTATGTTATACCACAAATTTCATTTTCTAAATAGTCACTTATATCAAACCTACCAATCACTTGATATCTACTACTACTAATAATATAATAATGAATACTGTTGTATTTTTTATCTTTTTGCTTCACCAAAAGGTATTGCTCTTTATACTTTGTCAATGGCAATAAAAATTCTATAAAATCGTTATTCTTATTAAAACGAAACTCAAGGGGATTCATATTATCGATTATTTTTGTTCTATCTAACATAATTTAACTCCTTTAAACTAATATAATTATACATTAAAAAGGAACAATAGTCTATGAGGCTATAAAAATATCAATTGAGGCTATTATGTCTATGGTAGACACATCCCAAATCAGCCACCCTTAGGATTTAAAAGAGTAAATAAAAAGTTAGTCCCAGATCCACTAACAAAAGATATAATTATAAGAACATTTGATTTATATTTAGAGGGCAAAAGTTATCAAACTATTGCTAATATTTATAATGAAGAACAAATATTAGGTAAAACTAATTGGAGAGATTCAACAATAAATCATATTATGACAAATGAACTTTATAAAGGTGATTATGTACATGGAAAAAGAACAAAACATCCAACTTATTATGAAAATGTTGTAGAACCATTAATATCTAAACAAAAATGGGATGACTGTCAGTACCAAAAGAAAAGAAATGCTAGACATTATGAAAGAACTGCTACTTATTTGTTTACTAATAAATTGAAATGTTCTTCTTGTGGTAGATTTCTAGGTGGATGTGCAACAACTAAAACAAATGGTAAGAAATACTATTATTACAAATGTGAACATTGTAAAATTACTTATAAAGAAAAAGAAATAGAACAAGAATTAATGGCTTGCTTATTAGAATTAGTTAAAACAGATATGATGATAAATGACTACTATACACCATTTATTAAATCTAAACTTGATAATAAAGATATTAATTATGAGAAAGAATTAAAAGAACTTGATAAACAATTGGATAGAATAAAATCAGTTTATATCAAAGGTATAATGAAAATTGATGAGTTTGAGAATGAAATAAAACAAATAGAATTTAAGAAACAAAAATTAAATAAAGAGTGGCAAGATCAAAAACAATACGAAAATTTAAACTTCACTATTGATGATTTATTAATACTAGAAGATAAATATAATCTTGATACATTTATTAATCCAAAAGAGTTTATGAATAAAATAATTAATTATCAAAATAAATCACGAGAAGATAGACAAAAAATGATTGCTACTTACATTGATAATTTAGAAATTAGTAAAAGTGATAATAAATTAAAAATAGAACATTATCATTTTAGAAAAAGTTTTTTAACTGATTTATTAACCTATAATGAAGAATATAAACTACCTTTAAATTATTCCCTATTTGAAGATGAATATGGTATTCCTATTCCACAGAATAATGAAATTAAAACTAAAGATGAATCAAGAAATTATTTTAATAAATTAAATAGTGTTTTAGGTAATGAATGCAAATTAAATTATTATGAAATAGATACTGATGATGACCTAACTAATCTAAAAATATCTAGTGAAATTGAAGTTGAAAAGATAATTAGATTAATTACACTAAAAGATGAAAAATTTGATAATGGTAATTTAAA
>CATKYP010000098.1 GCA_949840855.1 uncultured Bacilli bacterium
TAAAGAAAAAGATTTGATAAGGATTTGGGATAAATATTATAAAAATGAAAAAAAGCATAAAAGAAACTTAGTAGGAACTGGTCTAGGGTTGTCAATTGTTAAAAACATTTTAGAAGCTCACAATTATAGATATGGAGTCTTATCAAAAGAAAATAAGGGTTCTACATTTTATTTTGAAATACCTAAAAAAAGTCATAAATCTTAATATGACTTTTTATTCTATTCTACTAATGCTTGCGAATGTTCTGTTTTTTAATTCTTTATAAAGACTACATTTGTCATAAACTTCTTTATTTGGTCCCTTAGCAATAACCTTACCTTTATCAAGAACTATTATTCGGTCTGCTAATTCCATCATCTCTGGTTTATGTGTTATCATAATAATTGTATGATCTGTTTTTAGGTCTTTTAAAATCTCACCTATTCTAATACTTGCTTCTGGTTCAATATTACTAGTAATTTCATCTAGCAATAATATTTCTGCTTTTGAAAGAAGCGCTCTAGCAATAAGTAGTACTTGTTTATCACCATCACTCATTAAATGTTCATCTTCCCTAATTATTGTATTATATCCATTAGGTAAGGATTCTATAAGATCATTTATTCCTACCCTTTTACAGGCTTCTACTTGATTTTTTATATTGGAATCAACTAGGGCTAGATTTTCTCTTATACTCATTTCAAATACAAAGGGTATTTGAAATACTCCTGATACGTTGGAAGAATAGACCTTTTTTGAATAATTATAAATACTCTCGTTGTCTATTAATATTTCTCCTCTATTTATTCTATTTAATCTATATAAAAGGTTTATGATTGTACTTTTACCACTTCCACTATGACCTATAATTGTATTTATTTCATTTGGATAGGCTTTAAATGAAACTTTATTTAAAACTGGTTTGTTCTTTATACTACAATAAACATTTTTAAATTCTACTACCCCATTAATATAATCATTTGATACATCTCCAAAGTCTAGTTCTCTATTTGATGAGTAATCAAGAATATTTTTTATTCTATTAACTCTTACTCCATAGTTACTTAAATTTAGTAAATTATCAAGCATCAAATCGGTACAGGTAACAGTCATTTCAAAATAACTAATAAGAAGAACTAGTTTGTCAATAGTCATTTTTTCTTTAATAACAAAGTATGCTAGCATTATATATAAAGTTATTTTTACAATATAGATAATAATTGGTACTGCGGAATACCTGGTAGTCATATAATGTCTTTTTCCTTTATATTGTTCTTTCCATTTATATCTTATCTTCTCCATATTAATATCTAACTTAGGCATTAAATTAAGGGTCTTTACTTGCTTTAAATTGGCAAGCATTTGATTTAGTATATCAGTAACTTTATCTTCATATTTTCTGGTTCCTTCATAATATTTAGAAACTTTCTTAGAATTATTATTCATAAGATAAAGGTAAATTACATCTAATAAAAGTACGATAAGGGAAACAAGTAGATTGTAATACATAAAAATTAATAAAATAAATATTAGTTTGACAATACTCATTAAAGCTTTTATAAAACAGTCTACTACATCTACTAAATATCTAATGTCATCACTACAAGTCTGAAGTATTTTTCCTTTAGAAGCCTGTGCAAAAATATCATCATTTGTTGCAATATATTTAAACAATTTCTTTTGAACTTCTATATGATAATAATCTCCTAAAACTGTATATGTATAATAATTCCAGTAAAGAGAAGCAAAATATAGAAAATAGAAAATGATATATAATATGACATAATACCATATACCATTAAAATCGTTAGCTGTAATTACTGATATGATTCCTGCTGTTGCAATAGGTGGAAGAAGGCTAGAAATATTATTTAGTCCTGAACTAATTGCCATTTGAATAATTACCCAAATATTTTTATCAGCAATTTGAAGAAGATTTTTAAATATATCTAAATATCTTTTCATTTAGTCACTATTTAATATCCTTTTCATATTCAATATCCGCTACCTCATATTTTCGACTACTTGCAACAAAATTTAATACTTTAGTAGAAGCCCAACCAATTAGGGCTAATATAAAGAAATAAAATACTCCAAATGTTGTAAACACTGGTCTGCTTTCTGTTATTAGATCGATAATAGCAGCTCCTGCACTCATACTAGTAACAATAGTGAGGCTTTTAACAGAAGAACTTGTAACATCTTGCTTAATACCCTCAAATAATTTCTGAGCAGAATTAATATAACTTTTAGTCATTTTCCATAATGAATTAATATAGCTCAGTGTGTCTTTTAATGTCTCATACCTATAGCCTGATATTGCTAAAAATTCAGCAAGTTCTTCATCACTTTTGGCTATTTTTTCTCTAGTTGAAATATAAGTTCCCATTTGATCAATTCTTCCTTCAATTAGAGTTATTGTTTTAGCATAACCCTCTAGTTTAGTTGTAAATTTAACAATTTCAGACCCTTTTACATTAACATGTTCTTTAACATTATCAATTTTTTCCCAAATAATTCTATGCATATTTAAATATCTATGAAGTTGTCCTTTGAACTCACGAATAAATATTTGCTCTTCTACATATCTTTCAATGTTATCAATAGATTGCTTTTTGCTATTTATGAAATAATATTTATCCCCTCTTAGAACATCATATTTGTTATTATTAAACTCAAAATATTTCTGTTTTTCTGTTCTTGATAATAGTTCAGATATTTCTTCTTTAGTAGCATTATCACATACTACAAAATATGGATATACTGTTTCAATACTTGCAAGTTCTTTAGGTACTGGAGCTCCTAAACTGAACAAAAAGTTAAAAGCTGGAGATAATCTATTTTCGTAATAATCTGTTACATGATCTATGTCAGCGAATAATGTGTCTTCACTCACGTTATTATTATTAAGAACTATTAGACCATCTTCAAATATTTTTACTTTTATGTTTAATGCTGTTGTAAATTCTATGTATTCTTCTCCTGCAACACCATAATCTATTTTCCCTATTTCAAGAGATTTTCGGTGTTCTCCTAATTTTTCCTTGTCTAAATTTAATTGAGTATCACAATTTCTCAAAAAATCATAAATTTCAGATAGTTGTAACATAGTTCGTTGAAACCAACCACCTACATAAACATTGTTAATCTTCATTTTTTACTCCTTCAAGTTAATTACATAAATTTATATTTCTTTAGAAAAGAATTTTGCATCGTTTACGACAAAGCCAAAGTGCTTATAACAAGCATGTGCTGCGGCACGTGAATTATTTGACCATAGTTCTATAGCAATACATCCTTTTTCTTTGGCTACTTTTTCACAGGCAATTAACATTTCTGTTGCTATATTTCTTCTACGATAATCAGGATGAACACATACATGGTTTAATATTGCATATGTATTCATTTTTTCATACATTGTTGGAATAACTGTTATTTTTGCATGTGCTACCGCAACATCTTCAACATATCCAACTATATAAATATGATTAGGATCATTTTTTGTTTGTTCAAAAATTTTGTTTGCATACTCCATGCTTGTCTTCTCATCAAAACATAAGTTACATAAATTAACAATTTTTTCTACATCTTCATTTTTTGCTATTTTAAATACAATTTCCATAGTATTACCACCTTTTATTCTAAGATACTTCTCATATCTTGAATTAATTATAACTTATTTGTGTTGGTATGTGTAATTAATAAGTTTTTTTTTACATTTTTTGACATAATTTATTTTGATTTTTTCTCTTTTCTTTTTATTGATTTTATTATATACTTTATTTATGTCCTCATAGCTCAACAGGATAGAGCAATCCCCTCCTAAGGGATAGATAGGGGTTCAAGTCCTCTTGGGGACACCAGATTGATATCAAACTCGAACTTTCGAGTAACAATAGAAAACGACTTGTCAAAAAGCCGTTTTTATGTTATTATGAATATGTCAAGGAAACTTGCATAAAATAAAAAAGGGAATACTTAACATCGCAAAGTTGAGTACTCACCAAATTGGTTTGCACTTAATCTTGTTAGATTGAGTGCGTTTTCTTTTTATAATTCATTATCATTTAAATAATAGAAGAATAAGTAGAATGATAATAATGATTAAAGCAAAGATTAAAGAATCTTTCTTAGTCATTACATCACCTCCTTTCGGAGGTAAGCACTCAACTGTTAAAGTATTCCTGATATTAATTATATCAAGTTATTTATTTTATAACAATGTTATTTACCGAATTTTGACAATTTAGTAAACATACTTGTATATTGTCAAAAAAACAATATCGTGAAATAAAAAAGTAAATTCCAGTTTCATAAAGTGAAATTTGAATGTACATGAAACGTCCATAATGTGGGCGTTTTTAAATATCCAGTAAAAAAGAGTAAAAATAATTAAACAGAAAAAAATAGATGAAATTTAGCAAAATGAAATTCTATCTATTTTTTT
>CATKYP010000099.1 GCA_949840855.1 uncultured Bacilli bacterium
ATTTTGAACGATCGTTCAAGTCTGTCGCTTAAATTTTCAAACATATATATAATGTGTCTTTATTATTGCTTTTTCTTCCATGCATATAACTCTCCCTCCACTACTTTATAAATATATAATACAATGCTTATTTTTTAAAGTCAATAAAATTCGTAATTTTCAAAAAAAACATTGAGAATTGTCGATTTTTATACTATAATTTAGTTATAAAGATAAAATAAAAATGTGAGGATAACTTATGAAAAGAATAAAAATTAATAAAAACAAAGTTGGAACCAACATATTAATGATGTCTCTAGTAATTTCTGGTATGATTTCACTAACTAGTGGCGCTGTACTAAATAAAATGGAATTTAAAAAGCCAAAAAATAAAGTTAAAATAAAAATAATAGAAAAAAGTCTTGGAAAACAAAAAACTGATATACCTAAACTAAAAGATATAGAAGTAGAAATAAATGTTCCAATAAGTGTTAATATTGAAGATTATATAGAGAATATAAACGAAATAGATCAAAAAGTATTAAAAAAATTTAAATTAGATACATCCTTAGTAAATGTAACAGAAAAAGGAACCTATACATACACGATAAGCTATAAAGACAAAAAGTATAATGGAACTGTAAATGTAAAAGAAAAGGAACTTCCAACAATTGAAAAAATGACCTTAAAAGAAATTAATTTAGAAAAAGGATCAAATTTACCTCAAAATTTAAATGATTATATAGTAGAAGATATTCCAGAAGAAGCTAAGAGCGCAATAAAAATAGACACCTCAAAAGTAAATACAAATGTTGCAGGATCTTATCAATATACAGTTAAATACAATGACAAAATATACACAGGAACAATAAAAGTATTTGAACCACAAGTAACTCCTCCAAAAAAAGAAGAAGTTAAACCAGAAAATCCTCCAGCAGAAGTTGAAATTCCAACTACACCAGATGATAAAGAAGAAGAAAATAAAACAGAAGAAAATACAAAAAATTAAAAACTATTAAGCAAGATTCTTACTATTGATATATTCAATAGTCTTTTATTTTGACTAAATAAAAAGCGATATAATAATCTAACTATACCACTTTGTAATAATACTAAAAATTATTTAAATATAATCTTTAATCAAAATAAACTTTTTCTATAATAGGAAGCATAAATTTTATAAATATATAAATCCTACAAACTTAATTTATAAGGATTTGATGCGGTTCCATCACCTTCTACAATTTTGACATTAGCAGAAAGATATATAACTGGTCTAACAGCCTAAACGAAATCAGTTCCATAATCTCTTATATTACCATTAGAAGTTATAATAATTGAAATAGAACTAAGTGCATTATTATTATTAGCATATTCAGGATAACCAGAAGTTACAGTCGTATCATTATTATTATAATTAGTATCATAGAACCAGCTAACATTATAATAATTAACTCCACCTCTACAAGAACCAATATTTTGATAACAACTATCATCTACTCCATTAGAATATGTATAGGCATAATCACTTGAATATATTAATCCAATTTTACCAATCCAACTTATTGGATTATCACTATATTTTTCAATACCTCTTTCATAACTATATATTTCTGATCCAACTCCATAAAATTGTGAATATCTCAAATATATTGAACCTAAATACCATTTTGCATTTGATATCATTGATTTAGATATATCATTTAATCCTATAGTAGAATAATCACCTGTTCTATTATAATACTCTCCACTATTCAATAATGTCATCAAACTTGATGTACTCCAATTATTCAATTTAGCTGAATCCCAAGAACTATTTCCTATTCCAGTATTTCTTACTAACTTCATTCTTTTCTTATAATTACCTGTTCCATCATCTACATCAAATATTCCTATTATTCTCCATAGCTCATCATTGAACTCTACATAGTTTGCTGGATTATTTCCAATATATCTGTAGTCTGTTAACGCTGGGGTCTGCTCTGTTACTGGATGTTCAAATACATATGGTTGTGTTGGAGCTCCATCTGTATAATCTGTTATTCCTGGATTATTTGCTTTCTTATTTACAAAGTCTTCTGGACTCATTGGTTCTGGCTTTTCTACTATTACAGCACTGTCACTGCCATAAGCATTTATTCTAATTGTAAAAAATCTTGATTCATTTGTTACTTCATAATCTTTTGATACCCACATTCTTAACTTATAATAATATGTTACTGTACTTGTTGTACTTCCTACATCTAGTCTCATCTCTTTAGCACTTGCTTTAAACTCATCTTCTGCTCCTAATGGTATATATCCACTTGGATTCTTTACTGCACTATAATTAGTAGCATCAGTTGATTTCTCCAAGTATATTCTTACATCATTGTTTCCTAAAGTTGAGGCATCATCCTTTTCTGCTGTTACTTCATATGATATTGTTGTATGTAAAATGAAACATAGGAAATGAATATATGAATATAAGAAGGTTAAAAGATCTTAGAGAAGATCATGACTTATTACAAAAAGATATAGCAAAAATAATAAATGTATCGCAACAACAATATAACAAATATGAACTTGGAATAAATTCTATTCCCATAGAAAAACTAGATAAACTAGCAACCTTCTATAATACTAGTATTGACTACATTATTGGTAAAACAAATATAAAAAAAGCTTATCAATTAAATGAAATTAACCACAAACAAAAGATTTCATATCAAATTAATTAAAATTACAAAAAAATTGTCAATCTCTAAGAAAGACCAACAATTTTTCCATTAACATAATCAATTCTCTCATAATTAGGAGTCTTAGAAAGACCAGGCATAGTCATAATATTACCCGTAATAACTGTAATAAACCCTGCACCATTATAAATCTTAACATCTTTTACATGAAGTACATTTCCTATTGGTGCAAGAAGTGCCTTACTATCATCAGATATAGAGTACTGTGTTTTAGCAATACATATAGGTAATCTACCATATCCCTTCTCTTGTAATTCATTAATTATACTTCTTGCTTCATCAGTATAAACAACTTCACCAGAACGATATATTTCTCTGCTTATCTTTTCTATTTTATTAAATATAGTATCTCTATCTTCATATAACAAATTAAAATTATTATCATTTTCCATTACATTAAGTACAAGTTGCCCTAATCTAACAGAACCATCACTACCATTAATATAGGCACTACACTCTTCATATAAAACTCCAATTTTCTCACAAAACTTTTTAACAACTAATACTTCTTCGTCACTATCAGTATCATATCTATTAAGTGTAACTACCACATTAGAATTATATTTAAACATATTTTCTATATGTATTTTTAAGTTTTCTAATCCTTCTTCTACTTTTTCCACATCCTCTGTGGAAATTTTTTCGCGTACTACACCAGAATTGTGCTTAAGTGCTTTAACAGTAACTACAATAACTACACAATCAGGTTTTAAATTAGCCATCCTACATTTTATATCAAAAAACTTTTCTGCTCCTAAATCAGAGCCAAACCCAGCTTCAGTTATAACATAATCAGCATAATGTAGTGCTGTATTAGTAGCAACAATAGAATTACAACCATGAGCAATATTAGCAAAAGGACCACCATGAATAATTGCAGGAGTATGTTCCAAAGTTTGCACTAAATTTGGCTTTAAAGCATCTTTAAGTAAAACTGTCATTGCGCCTTGTACATGTAAATCTCTTGCAAAAATTTCTTCGTTATTAATATTATAACCAACTATAATATTACCAAGTCTTTCCTTCAAATCATCTATATTCTTACTAAGACAAAGAAGAGCCATAATTTCACTCGCTGCTGTAATATCAAAATTAGTTTTACTAACAACAGTAGTAACTTCTCTAAGGCTTTTATCATTAACATCTAAACATCTATTAAAAGTAATTCTATTGAATCCAAGCATATTTCCATTAATTATATGATTATCAATACTAGCACAAAGTAAATTATTAGCACTTTCTATCGCAGCAAAATCTCCTGTAAAAGAAAGATTAATATCTTCCATTGGTACAACCTGACTATAGCCACCACCTGTCGCACCACCTTTAACACCAAATACTGGTCCCATTGATGGCTCTCTAAGTGCTAACATTACATTTTTCCCCAGTTTTTTTAATCCATCGGCAAGCCCTATACTAACAGTTGTCTTTCCTTCGCCATAAATTGTAGGATTAATAGAAGTAACCAAAATCAACTTGCTACCATCCTTTCTAAATATAGAATCGTCATCAATCTTAGCTTTATACTTTCCATATAAAATAAGATTATCTTCATCTATCCCTACTCTTTTAGAAACAGATATAATATCATCCATTAATACTTTTCTGGCTATATCTATATCAGTCATTTTAAATCACCTCAATTTTTTATTTTCAA
>CATKYP010000100.1 GCA_949840855.1 uncultured Bacilli bacterium
ATGAGAGGAAAGTATAATTATGAGAGAGTTAAGTGAACAAGAACAAGTTAGAAGAGAAAAGTTAGAAAAAATTTCAGAATTTTGTAATCCATATCCAGAAAGATATGAAATTACACATAGTTTAATAGAAGCATCAAAACTAGATGATTCTGTAGCTGATGTAGCAGTAGCTGGAAGAATAGTTTTTATGCGTAAAATGGGTAAGATGAGCTTTTTAAGACTTAGAGATATTGATGGGGATTTGCAGATTTCTTTAAAAGTAGATTTATTGGGTGAAGAAGCTTATAATTTTTTTAAGAGTAATGTTGATTTAGGAGATTTTATAGGTGTAAAAGGCGAGATGTTTACTACTCAAACTGGTGAGAAAACATTAAGAGCTTTAGAATTTAAGTTTTTAGGTAAAGCTTTAAAACCTCTTCCTGAAAAGTTTCATGGTTTAGTTGATGCTGAGCAATGTTATCGTCATCGTTATGTTGATATGATAATGAATGAAGAAACCAGGGATAGGTTTAGGATTAGAATGAATTTTATAAAAGAACTTAGAAATTATTTATATTCATTAGATTACTATGAAATAGAAACTCCTATTTTAAATAACAAAGCAAGTGGAGCTTTAGCAAGACCTTTTATGAGTCATCATAATGCTCTTGATATGGATGTATATCTTAGAATTGCACCTGAGACTTATATGAAACGTGCAGTTATTGCTGGTATGCCTAAAGTATTTGAACTTGGAAGATGCTTTAGAAATGAAGGAATGGATGCTACTCATTTACAAGATTTTACTATGATTGAAGCATATCAGGCATACTTTAATTATGAAGATAATATGAAGTTAATTCAGAATATGTTGCAAACTATCATTCAAAATATTTTTGGAACACTTACTATTACTGTTGGAGATAAAGTGATTGATATGTCAGGTGATTGGCCAAAGGTTTCATTTAGAGACTTGATATTAAAATATGCAAATATAGATATAAGAGAGTATGATACTTGTGAGAAATTAGTTGCAAGAATTATTGACGATGGTATTGAACTAGATAGTGATACACCTATTGAGAATCTTGGATATGGTAATTTAGTAGATTATCTTTATAAAAAAGTAGCTAGACCACATATAATCGAACCAATTTATTTAACTGAGCATCCAATTAGCTTATCTCCACTTGCTAGAAGTAATGATGATAATCCTTCTATTGTTGATAGATTTCAATTGGTAGTTAATGGTGCTGAAATAGTAAATGGGTATAGTGAGTTAGTTGATCCTAAAGAACAAGAAAAAAGATTACTTGAACAGTCAGAATTAAAAACTAATGGGGATGATGAAGCAATGGATATGGATTATGACTATATTGGTGCTATGGAATATGGTATGCCTCCAATATCAGGTTGGGGAATGGGAATAGATAGAATTATTCAACTTATTACTGGTAGTGATAATATTCGTGATGTTGTAATGTTCCCACTTATGAGACCACTTTCTGATGATAAATAAGAGTATAGACTCTTTTTTATTTTGTATTAAATTATTGATAGTTATCTCTTATTAAAGTAAAATTATATTAGGTGATTTAGATGAGAAAATATAAATATATAAAAAAAACAAAGTATTAGTTTGCTTTTTAGTATATATATAAATTTATTATTTGATATTCTTTTTCTTACTTATTTAATCTACTCTTAATAATTGCTGATATTTTACTCATATCAAATCTACCTTTAACAAGAGGTGTTACTTCTTTCATTACTTTTCCCATATCTTTAATTCCTTCTGGGTTAAGCTCATCAAATATATTATCTAGAATTTTTTCTATCTCATCTTCTGTTAATGCCTCTGGTAAGTATTTTTTTAGAGTGCTTAATTCAAAATCAGCCTTTTCTATTAGATCACTTCTATTTCCTTTTTCAAACTCTTTAATAGAGTCTTTTAAAAGTTTTACTTGATGAGAAATAACGTCTATCACTAAGTCATCATTTATTTCTTTTTTCTTATCTATATGTTCTTTATCTACTGCTGCTTTGATTCCTCTTATTACTGTTAATCTTTCTTTTTCTTTGTTTTTCATAGATTCTATCATATCATCTTTTATTTGTTCATACATAATAATTTCTCCTTGCTAATCAAAAATCTTTTTTAATATACGGTCTAATTCTTTCTTTGAAATCGGTTTAGAAATATATTCATCAAATCCATCTTGTAATAAATATTTTTCTTTCATTCCATCTATAGCATTTGCAGTTAGCATCACTGTTGGTGTATTAAAACTATCATCTTCTTTTAATTTTTTATAAGTTTCTACTCCACTCATATTTGGCATCATGTCATCCATTAATATTAAATCAAAGTGCTCTCCTAGTTTAATTAGTTCTAAACATTCTCCTCCGCTTAAAACAGATTTTACCTCAACATTGTATTTTTCAAGTAATCGTTCTGCCACTTTTATATTTAGTCTATTATCATCTACTATAAGAACCTTTTTGTTGGATATATCTGTTTCTAGTTCTTCTTTTTCATTGTTTACTTTATTCTTTATTATACCTTGATCTATAGCAACAGTTATTTTTAAGCCTCTTCCATAAACATTTTGTGCCACTATTGTTCCTTTCATTAATTCTACTAATCTTTTAGTATCGCTTAATGAGGTATTGCTACCATTTATTAAATCTTCTTCTATGCTATCACTATTTGTATTATCAAATAATGTTTTTAATTTTTCTTTTTTTATAGTACCACCAGTATCTTCTAAGGAAATAATTAATCTACAAGCATTGTCTTTAATAACAGAAGTAACATTGAATTCAATGTAGCCTATCTTCGTTCTATCTATTGAGTTTGCTAATAAATTAAGTAGTATTTGCCTTAATATTACATAGTCCCCATATAAAGCTTCTGGAAGAGTTGTATCGAAACAGGTTCTAAACTCAACGTGACCTTTTCGCATAACTTCTTTTGAAAAATCAGTAAGTTCATCTAACATGCTTATTAAATTATATCTCTTCTTTACTAGTTCAACCTTTTTTACATCTAATTTTGAAATATCAAGAATACCATCTACTACTTTTAGTAAATTAGTAGCAGAAGATGAGATGTTTTCTACATCTTTCTTTATATCTTTATCAAGTTTCTTGTCATTTAAAGTCTCAATAAAACCAATAATATTAGTTAAGGGAGTTCTAATCTCATGTGATATATTATATAAAAACTTTGTTTTTGCACGGCTTGCTTCTTCTGCTCTTGTTTTAGCATCACTAAGCTCATCTATTGTCTTTAAATCAGGATTTTCAATAGTAAAGAATATCAAAAAAGTAATAAAAGTTTCTACTGAAGTTGTTAATAACAGTTCTTTATGAGTATACTCTAAGTATATTACTATTGGAAAAACAATTGTATATCCAATTAGTGGAACTATTTTTTTCTTTTCAACATTTTTATAACCTATCATCATAAATATTAGGCTACAAATAATGCAAACTGCACTCATTGCTGTACATAGAAAACTACTTGGTCCATAAGAATAAACACTATTAATACTTGAATTATCATAATATAAAGGTAATAAAAGAAGAGCAAAAGCAACTATAAAATATATTTTTAAAAATATACCTGATATTTTCTTATAAATTTCTTTGCTATTAAATCTTAAATTAATTTTTTTCTTGAAAGATATAATAAAAGTATAATACATAAATAGCATTAACCAAGTTAGGGAATATATTAAGTAAAGCTTATTTAAAATTGATGTGAGCAATGGAAAGCTTTCTCTATTTAATGTTACTAAATAGCAAAACATTTCTAATATCAATCCTACAAAGTTAACCCCTGCTAAAAATGAGTAAATTTTATTTTCTAATGTATTAAGCTTTTTTTTATAAAAATATACGACTAATAGCATAGCACTATAAAACATACTACATATAATAAATGATGCACTCATATAAAGCCTCCTATAATCTTATCTTACTTTATATTATAACAAGTTATATATTGATTTACAAGATGTAAAAAAATAAAAGTTGCCAATATATGACAACTCTTATTAATCTCTATCGCGATTTACTTTATTTCTTTTTCTTGAATTTTTGATGCCTTCTTTTTTAGCATTTCTTCTCTTAACTCCTGGTTTGTCGTAGCATTCTCTTTTTTTGCATTCTGAAGGGACTCCGTCTCTTGCAACTTTTTGCTTGAACTTTCTTAAAGCCATATCTAAGTTACCATTCTTTACAGTTACCTGTGTCATTATTTCTCCCTCCCTTCATTTATAACTACTAAGATTATAACAAATATATGCTTATTATTCAACAAAAAA
>CATKYP010000101.1 GCA_949840855.1 uncultured Bacilli bacterium
AAAAAAACAAAAATTAAATTTTATAGTAATAATAATTATTATGCTTGTTTCGGCATTATTAAGTCAATTATTACCACTATCGATTGGTAAATTAACAGATGATATTTTAAATCAAGAAAATCTGTCATTTATAGGTGTTTTACCGTTTTTATTATTTATTTTAGTAATAACTGTATCAAATGAAATAATAAAGGTAATACGTAGGGTTATTGTTGAAGATACTTGTACTAGATGTGAGAAAGATGCTAGATAGGAAGCTATAAATTCTTTATTACATGCACCGCTTAGCTTTTTTAAGAAAAATATGATAGGTAATATTCATGGAAAGTTAAATCGTAGTTTAGATGGAACTATAAGATTATTAAAACTATTATTTATGGATTTTGCTCCAGCTCTTTTTAGTAGTGTTGCTGCGATTATAGTTATATTTGTTAAGCTTCCTTTATTTTTATCTATTCTTATGTTATTTGTAATACCAATAGGTGTATTAATTATTGTTAGACAAATTTCTACTCAAAAAGGAATAAGAGTAGAACTAATGGAAGAAAAAACTTATATGGATGGAACAATGGTTGAACTTATGAATGGTATTGAGGTAATAAGGGTAACTGATAATGCAGAAAAAGAAGTAGATAGATTTACAGAAAAATCAGAATATTTACGTAGTAAAGAGATGAAACATCACAAAGCAATGGCTTTTTACGATTGCGTGAAATTTATTAATGAAGCATTATTTACAGTTTTGGTTATTGGAGTTTCTACCTACTTAGCAGGAGAAGGAAGAATTAGTGTGGGAACTGTTTTAACGTCATACTTATGTTTTACACAATTAACTAATCCTCTTCGAGAATTACATAGGATACTTGATGAATTATCAGAGTCAATGGTTCTTGCTAGAGAGTATTTTAATATTATAGATTTAGATCAAGATTTCTCATATAAAATTTGTGATAAGAAGGAGATAGGATATAATAAAAGGGCTTTAATACATATAGAAAATGTTAATTTTTTTTATGATAACGATCAAGAAAAAATAATAGATAATTTAAATCTAGACATTAAAGAGGGAGAGTTTATAGGAATAGCAGGTCCATCTGGTTGTGGGAAATCTACATTTATAAAAATGATTACAAAACTTGAGAAAATTTCAAATGGTCAAATATTAATAAATAATAAAAGTTTAAGTAATATGACGCGTGAAGATATTTCAAATGTAATGGCACTTGTACCACAAAATCCTTTTTTAATTGCAGGAACTATTAGAGATAATATTTGTTATGGTATACATAGAAAAATTACAGATGAGGAATTAAAACTAGTTTCAAAAAAAGCATATATAGATAAGTTTATAGAAGCTCTTCCTAATAAATATGATACAGTAATAGCTGAAGGTGGAGGGAATCTATCAGGTGGACAAAAACAGCGTATAGCAATAGCTAGAATCTTTTTAAGAAAGCCTAAAATATTAATATTAGATGAGGCAACGAGTGCCTTAGATAATACTTCTGAGAAATATATTCAAAAAGAGATTGAAAAGTTAAAAAAAGAGAAAAAAACTACTATAATTTCTATTGCTCATAGATTAACTACTTTGGAGAATTGTGATAATATTCTGGTTTTTGATAGTGGTCATATTGTTCAACAAGGAAAATACAAGGATTTAATTGAAAATATTGGAATCTTTCAGGATATGCATAATGGAAAGTTAAAATAATTTTATACAAATAACAATATATATATGGTATAATATGGCAAAAAAAGGGGGCTATATTATATATTACTAATTATTTTGATGAGGCTATGTTAAAAATTGAATATTTAAAAATTTTAACTAAAAATAATAAGACTTTGATAGTTAAGGTTGTAAGTTATGATATTAGTAAGCTCTATTATCGTTTAAAAGGTTATGAATATAAAGATAGTGATAATAACTCTATATTTTTAAAGAATATATGTAATGTAGAATTTTTAGATAAGACTGTACAAATAGCTTTTTTGAAAGCTCTTCTTAAATTTCCTCCTAATATAGATGGATATTTTGAATATTATATAAATATGATAAGCCTAATTATCATATAAATGGATATCAGATGAGAGAACATGTTAATAGAAGTATACGTTGTGATCTTGATTTATAGAAAGATGAGTTAGTAGTGTAAAAAAAGTGATCTAAAGTATTTTTAGATCTCTTTGCAAAATGTTGATCTTTATTTCTTTTTGTGTTAGTCTTGCATTAAGAGGTGATGCAAAGTGAGAGATATAGAAATGAAAGAAGTTATATATTACTGCATTAATAATATCTTAATTAGAGAGAATAAACCATATGCCAAATTAAATGAAATATATGAGGAAGTTGCTACTTACTTATAAATAGAGAATAATTATAGTTTGCAAAGCCAAATAAGAGGCAGACTTCAAAATTTTTGCAATCAATATTCTAATTTTAAAGGACTTTCATTATTTGAAACAGAGAAAGTTAGATCTGGTAATTGGACTATAGTAAAAAAATATAATAAGTGTAGGTTTGTTAGATATGTAAATAATACTTATTTAGTTACAAATGATGATTGGCTAAGTCAGGAGAAAAGGAAGTATATTACTGAAAAATATGAACTTGAAGAGAATAATGATAATATTTATAAAGCTAAGTTAGTTGAAGAAGAGGGGCATGAGAAAGCTGAAATTATTTTAGGGGAATTAAGAAAAATACGAAATCTGTTATGGAAGTTTAAAGGTATTGATAAAGTTAATGATGGTTTTGGAACAGCATTTGAGGTATTTGCTATTTCTGCTTTTTACAATATAAGTTATGAAGAGGTTATAAAGAAATATATAATTAATGGTGATTTAGATGGTAAAATAGATGCAATTTATTATGGAAAAGCAGGAGAGGTTCATATTTATCAAATAAAGTTGGGAGATATTTGTGATACAGCATATGATATGATGAGAAAAAATTATAATATGTGCAGTATAGGGCAAGTTCCTGAAAATGGAAGGGATCTTTATGACTTTATAACTAAGAATATTAATGTTTTAAATGATAGAATACCAGTATATAGAAGTATCTCAAAAAATTCAACAAAAAGTACTAATATTACGCCAAAACAAATATATGAAAAGTTTTTTATTAATAGACTTTTACCTAAAGATAATAATGGACTCACTCTTTATATTAGAAAACCAGAATTATCTAGTGGTTTTAATTTTCAATATAATGTTTCAACAGATGGTAATAATAATTTTTTCTTTTATATTAAAGCTAAAGATTTAATTGATTGTTTGTTTAAAGCTATAGGTGTAGAAATAGGGTGTAGTAATAAAGAAAAGATAGATCTTTCAAAATATTTTTATAATAATGTAAGGGGAAAGCTAGCTTCTAATAAAAAAATGGAATATACAATAGAATTTGAACCAGAGAATTTTATTAAGTATAATAATGGTATTAATATAACTGGACATGTTGTTGATCAAGAAAACAAGATAAAAATAGAAAATCCTGTTATAAATAATGGGCAACAGACTATAACTACATTAATAGATCTAAATAAAAATTTAGATAAAGTTATGTTGCCAGTTAAAATAACTAATGAAACTGATAAGATTATTCGTGGAAAAATATCTCAGTTTTCTAATGAACAACAGAAAGTTAAAGCAATTGATATGTTATCTATTAACTCATTTATTAGAGATATTCAGGAAGTTATAATAGATGGAGAATATAATGGTGAAAAGTACTTTTTAGAAATATATTCATCTGGTGAAAAGGAAAATGAGGATATTATTAGAAAGATATATAAAGATAGTAACATTATTTCATTACTTGATTTTATAAAATTATATTTTTCAGTTGAAAATAGTAAGGATTTAGGTGCGTGGAAAAATTCTGCTATTTTGAAAGTTGAAGAAACAGATATTAATAATCCTTTTAGTAAGGAAAAATCTTTTAAAGTATGTGAAGTTATTAAAAGATTTAATAATTATATTAATGAGGTTGCTGAAAAAACAGAAAAGGATAATTTAAAATCTGCCGATTTAGCTTTTAAATACTTGTTATGTAGAGAGAATTTAAAAGAAAATGAGGCTTTATTTATTATTAATGAGATTAATCGTAAATACTATTATGATAGCAAATATAAAAGAAGTAAATTAATAGATATTTATAAAAGTCCTACAATAATTAATAAGATTGAAAAGGAGCTTGAGCTTTTTAGAAATAACAAAGATAAAGTAATGAGTTAACTTAAAATATTATA
>CATKYP010000102.1 GCA_949840855.1 uncultured Bacilli bacterium
GTACTTCCTGATCCTGATCCTCCTGGCTTAGTACTACTACTTCCTCCACTGCTTCCTGTTGATCCTCCAGGTTTTGAGGTACTTCCTGATCCTCCTGGCTTAGTACTACTACTTCCTCCACTGCTTCCTGTTGATCCTCCAGGTTTTGAGGTACTTCCTGATCCTGATCCTCCTGGATTAGTACTACTACTTCCTCCGCTGCTTCCTGTTGATCCTCCAGGTTTTGAAGTACTTCCTGATCCTGATCCTCCTGGTTTAGTACTACTACTTCCTCCACTACTTCCTGTTGATCCTCCTGGTTTTGAAGTACTACTAGATGAAGAATCCTTATTTACAACTTTAAAAGTTACTTTATGACTAGTTGTATTACCATCTGAATCAGTAACATAATAAGTAATATAATAAATACCAGGTTTATTAAAACTTGAAGAACTTGTAGTATACTTAGTATTATCATTAGTTACTTTAATATTTCCATCTTCATTATCATAAACTTTAATCAATGATCCTATACTAGGCACTTTTCCTACAACATATTGTGAACTACCAACATATGTTACTATTGGAAATCCACCTTGCTTAATCTTTATAATTAAATCTTTATACTTTAATTTATCTTCTTCTTTTAAAAGATCATAGTATGAAATAATCTTCTCTTTTTCCTTTGAATTAATTTTTTTATTATTTAATTCCTCAACTGTAACTTTTTTGTTATATGCATCTATTATAGACATAATATTATTTTTTATAACATTATACTTTTCATTATCATTCATTGTACTTGTTATACCATTTGTTATATCTTGTGGAAGTGAATCATACATTGAATTATCTTTTGTATACTTATAAAAATATGAACTATTTTTATTTTCTTTAACAAATAATACTCCAAAATCACGTTTATAACCTTTCAAATCAGGAATTTGTAAATAATAACCACCAACTGGTAAATTTGTTAATTGAATAACTTCTGAATTTATCTTGACTTCTCTAATAATTCTATTACCATCTTTAATAAATAAAGTTTTCCCCTTTAATAAATTAAAATTATCTATATCTATTCTTAATGTAATATTACCAGTAGCATTATATTTTTGATATATAGAATTATCTACCAAACCATATTTTAATAATATTTTTTCATTATTCATAATTCTAGTTAGAGTTTTATCAGTAAGCATATCTTTTAATATCGTATGTACTGGATAATAATTACTATCTATTTTAATTCTAACACTTTCAGATACTGGAAGTTTCCAAGATTTAAAATAGTAAAAGACATTAATATTATATTTATCTGCTATTGCAAGTGTATATAAATCTTGACTAGTTCTATCATCAAAATTTATATTATTACTAATATGTTCTCTATACCAACTAAGCACTTTAGCATAAGTCTTTGCTCCCTCAAAATGATCAAGTAAATTAATTATCATATATAATTTAGTTTCATTATTCATTAAAGAATAATTTGTAGTAGTCAATCTTTGATTATTCTTGCTATCCTCAATTTGAGATAATGTTTTTAAACTATCTGAAAGTGTATGATTAATATCTTTATCACATTGAATATAATATAATATAATATCAGTTAAAACATCACCTCTATCAAAATTCCCAGTATATCCATTTGCTAATGCACGCAATACATCTATATTTTCTCTAAAAAAGGCTAAAACACTATTATTTCCACTCTTAATATAGTTCTTATCATAACTAACATTTATACTATTTTGTGTATTTGCTCTAAATAAATATTTCGTTCTAATATTTTGATCTGTTATATTAATAGGATTGATCTCTAATCCTGCATATTCATCCATTTTATCTAGCATATTTTTATAGTATACCAAAAAAGTATCAAGATCTTTACGTTTTATAATATCATCTATATCTTTATAGGGTACTACAACAGAAATCACTTCATTTTCTATTACAGAATAATCATTTTTATTATTCTTCCATTTATTCAAATAGCTCCCCTCATTATCCTTATAATGATAATAGTCAAGCTCATGAATAGATTTATCATATTCCAATTCTACTATATATTTTTCTTCTAAATCTGTTGCATTTTTAGATAGTACTTCACTTTTAAAGAAAGGTACAGAACTATTTTTATTTTGCAAAGTTACCCAACTACCATTTTTTGAAATAACAGTTCTTCCATCTTTAGTAACATCATTAGTAATATAATCTACTACAACATCTGCTTTTCCAGATACAACTCTAGCTTTGACACTAGTATTAGCAGGTAGATAAATACCAAGTATTTGTCTGTCACTATAATTGCTTTTTGAAAAACCTGCTAAGTCCATATTCCAAACTGATGGAATAGTATATATTGTTCTTTCAACATTTATTTTAATATTATCATCATCAGTTACTATAACAGGTACTCTTATACTAGAAACATTTTTATGTGAATCAACAACTTTATAATCAATATAATAATTACCAATTTCATTAATTTTCACATTATTAGTTGATGTTATCTTATCTGTTAAATCGCCATCTTCAAAGTCCCTTGCAAAAATTCTAAAACGAGCATCTAAAATATTAAATTTATCTAACATTCCTTTTTTTACAATTATTTTAGTTGCACCATAAAACATAGGCTTATTATTAGTATTCCAATAACTACTATTATTTAGTTTTGTAGTAGTTGAATTTATTGCATAAACATTAGTAATATAAAAAGGCAAAATATTACTTAATAGCATTGAAATCATTACTACAATATTTAATAACTTTTTCATATTATCCCCCATCCCTTTGTTCTTGGCACATATTATACTACAAAAACAGATAAATTGCAAGAAAAACTATATACTTTAATAAAAAAACGTAATATCATTTTTTTAATCTTAGATCTATAATAATATAAAATATTTTTCAATTTTTTAACATACATTCATAAAATTATTATAGGAGGAATTTATGAATAAATATAAAATTTGTGTATATGCAATAACAAAAAATGAAGAAAAATTTATTGATAGATGGTATGATTCCATAAAAGAAGTAGATAAAATATTCGTTCTTGATACAGGATCTACTGATAATACTGTAAAAAAACTAAAAGAAAAAGGTGTAATTGTTAAACAAGAAAAAATAGATCCCTGGAGATTTGATACAGCTAGAAATAAATCACTAGATATGGTTGATATAGATACAGATATTTGTATCTGTATTGATTTAGATGAAGTAATTGAAAAAGGTTTTAGAAAAAAACTAGAAAAAATATGGCAAAAAGATACTACTCACCTAAGATATAATTATAATTGGAGCTTAGATAAAAATAATAAGCCAATAGTAAACTTTTACATTGAAAAAATTCATAGTAGAAAAAACTACAGATGGAAACACCCTGTACACGAAGTACTAGAATATATAGGAGAATCTCCTGAAAAATTTATAACAACTGAGGAAATTACAGTTAATCATTATCCAGATAACACAAAATCAAGAAGTTCATATTTACCACTTCTAGAACTATCTATAAAAGAAGATCCAGAAGATGATAGAAATATGCATTACCTTGGACGAGAATATATGTATTATGGCAAATATCACCAAGCAATAGATACTCTAGAAAAACATCTAAATTTAAAGTCTGCTACTTGGAAAGATGAAAGATGTGCCTCAATGCGTTTTATTGGAAGAAGCTATAAAGCATTAAAAAGATATAAAGAAGCAGAAATGTGGTATTTAGAGTCCATCAAAGAGGCTCCTTATCTAAGAGATGGTTATGTAGAACTAGCACTTTTATATTATGAATTAGAAAATTATGAAAAAACATATAAATACTGCATAGAAGCTAAAAAAATAACTAGCAATAGAAAAACCTATATTAATGAGATATTTACCTATAATGAAACAGTAGATGATTTATTATCAATAAGTTGTTATTATTTAGGCAATTATAAGGAAGCCTTAAAACACATAGAAAATGCTATAAAAATAAATGCAAATAATCAAAGATTAAAGGAGAACAAAAAGTTAATAGAGAATAAAATTGAAAATTCATAAATTATAATTAAATAAACATAATTATAATATAGTAAACTTGATGCTTATAGAACTATTATCGAAATATAGGGTAAGTATCTTTAAGCAGTAGTATGATATAATATTCTAGAATAATTAATATGGATTTATGTCAAGTTTTTAGACACATTTTTTCGAACAAATTCATCGCATTTACTTTTATTCCAATTTCCTTTTG
>CATKYP010000103.1 GCA_949840855.1 uncultured Bacilli bacterium
ATTATATTCATTTTATCATATATAAATAATATGTCAAAAAGTATTAATAAGTAAGCGTTACACAAAAAATCATTTTAATTTATATTATTAGAAACCAACTTCTTTTATTAATTTCAAGCTAATATTTTGCAAATTATTATACAAATATTTACTAAACCTTGTTCTAAAAAAAGCAAAATCTAAAAGCTCAACCTGACTATTATCATTATTATATTCATAATATCAATATGAACTGTTAACAATTCTAATCAAAAATAAATAGGGTGCATATTTTAAGTCATATTTATTTAATTTAAAATATTTAACAAATTCTTTAAAATATTTTACTAACATATCTACATCTATAACTCCATCTTCTACACATTTATCTAATGAACAATACGACTCTATGATTTCGTAACTAACTATCATTTTTCTTGCTTTTTCAAAATCTATTACACTAATTTTATTATTAGAACTATCATAAATAAGTTGTGTATTAAGGTAATCACCATGAGAATTTACTTTTGTCATTTTATTAAGCACATTAAAATCAAATTTCTTTTCTAAATTTTTCGCTAGTTCAATTTTATATTCTAGATCTTTCAATATCTTTTCTTTATATGGATTATCACCTATATTATTAAATAAGTCCTTTAATTTATTTATTCTAATTCTATTTTCCTGTCTTGAGCCAAACTTTTTATTCTCTTTCAATTCGGGAAAAGCTATTAATTCCTTTACAATTTGTCCTAACATAGAAGCTGAAATCATCAACTGCTCGTAACTAGCTGTGCATCTTTCTATAACTTTTCCCTCAATAAACTTTTGAACAACAATAATATTATCCATATGTTTTGTATAATATTGATTGTTTTTCAGCTTGATATATTCAGGAACATTAACCTCTCTTGTGCTCAAAAATTTATTATATTTACTTCCTTTTCAATAATATCCTCTTGTATATTACTATCAAATTCCTTCAAAATATAAGAACATTTATTGTCATCTATCTTAAAAATATTAGCAGTACCTCTATTTAATTTGGTTATATTATTAGGAAATATTCCATATTTCTCTTCTAAAATATTCTTGATTTCTTTATTATTTAAATTAGATTTTTGTATTCCCATATAACCTCCAATATTGTCAAACTAAATGAAAAAGATGTCAATAGACATCTAAGGATCTAATCTATTTGGCCCTCTAAATAGAAACTGAGTCTCTTTAATACTTGGTATTTCTAACAGAAGCATAGTAAGTCTATCTACTCCTATTGCAAAACCACCATGTGGAGGACAACCATATTTAAAGAATTCTAAATAAAATTTAACATCACCATCTAATCCTTTATCTTTAGCATTTTTAACAACTTCATTATATCGATGTTCTCTTTGTGCACCAGTTGTTATTTCAATACCTCTCCAAATTAAGTCATAACCTTGCAGAACTCCCTTTTCATCTCTCATATGATAAAATGCTCTCTTTTCTGCTGGAAAATCTATAACAAACATAAATTCGTGATTATACTTATCTTTTGCAAGTCGATACACTAACTTCTCTGCTTCAGTTGTAAGATCTGATTTTTCTTCCTCACTAACTTTATAACCATATCTTTCTTCTAATTCTTCATAAATTTCTGCAAGTCTCATTACAGGAAAAGGAATAGTTGGAATCTCAATATCTACTCCAAAAATTTCTTTTACTTGATCACCATATTTTTCTTTAACTTTCAAAAGAGCATATCTAAGCATTTCAGATTCTAATATCATAACATCTTCATAACTATCAATATAAGAAAACTCAACGTCAAAACTAGTAAACTCCGTAGCATGTCTAGAAGTATTAGAATTTTCTGCCCTAAAACAAGGAGCTACTTCAAATACCTTACTAAAACCACTTGCTATTGCCATCTGTTTATAAAACTGAGGCGATTGGGCAAGGTATGCTTTTCTGTCAAAATATTTTACTTCAAATACTTCTGCACCGCTTTCACTTGCAGTCTCAATAAACTTAGGAGTATGAATTTCCATAAAATCTTTTTCATATAAATACTCTCTCATATATCTTACAAGTTCTGTCTGCACCTGAAACATTAATATGTTCTTATCACTTCTAAGATCGATAAAACGATAATCAAGTCTAGTATCAAAATTAACTCCCTCTAAGTTTTTATAATTAAATGGAAGTTCATTTTCACTAGTACTAGTAACTTCTATTTTAGTTGGAATAATTTCCATCCCCCCCATTTTAACCTTTGGAGCATCCATTAACATTCCCTCTATTTTAACAGTACTTTCAAGAGATAAATTACTAACTAGTTCAATAAGTTCTTTATTCTTTTCCTCACTTTTTTCTATTGTTACTTGCACTTTACCTGTAGAATCCCTAAGAACAATAAATTGAACCCATTGTAAGTCCCTAACATTATCAACAAATCCACTAAATTCTATAACCTCACCAAAATGTTTTTTCAAATCTTTAGCATATATCTTCATTTTCACACCTCTTTTTTTAATGTTTGTGATTATGACACTCTAAGCAATGCCCATCATCACCACATTCTCCACTACATTCCATATCATAATCAAGTGAAACATCATCAGTTAATTGTTCATCCAAATAATATATTAAATATTCTATTTCTATTAAGTTTTCTTCTTTTGTTACATTATTTTTAATCATTACTTGTCCATTATTTAAATCATCACTATTTAAAATAATTAAAAATTTACTTTTCAATCTATCAGCTTGCTTAAACTGAGCTTTTAAACTTCTATTAGTATATTCAGTATCACAAATAAAACCAGCCATTCTAATCTCTTGTGCTAAATACATTGCATATTTCTTCTCATCTTCATTAACATACATTATAAAACAATCTAAATAGTCTTTAATAGGAAGATCTATTTTCTCTTCTTTTAAAGCCATAACAAGTCTATCAAAACCTGATGCAAATCCAATAGCAGGTGTCTCTGGACCACCAAGTTCTTTAACTAGTCCATTATAACGGCCTCCACCGCCTATTGCTAAACTATTTCCATTAATATCAGCTTTAATTTCAAAAACTGTATGATTATAATAATCAAGCCCTCTAACGATAGTTGGATTAACTTCATATTCTACTTCCAATAAGTCAAGATACTCCTTAACTTTCTCAAATCTTTCTTTACTAGCATCATTCAAGTAATCTACAGTTTTAGGAGCATTTTTAATGCTATCTTTATTCTCATCAACTTTGCAATCTAAAATTCTTAAAGGATTTTTATTAATTCTCTCATTACAATCATCACATAAAGAACTAAGATGAGGTTTAAAATAGTTTATCAATTCTTCTCTATAAGTAGCTCTACTTTCACTATCGCCAAGAGAATTGATTTCTACCTTTACATTTTTAAGCCCTAGCATTTTATAAACATTAAATGCAACTGATATAATTTCAGCATCACTTATAGGATCATCGCTTCCAAGTATCTCCATTCCAAATTGTGTAAGTTCTCTCTCTCTTCCAGCTTGTGGTCTTTCATACCTATACATTGTTCCATTATAATATACCTTCACAGGAAGATTATCACCATACATCTTATTTTCGATAAAACTTCTTACAACTCCAGCTGTTCCTTCAGGACGAAGAGTCATATTTCTATCACCCTTATCCTTAAAATCATACATTTCTTTTGTCACAATATCAGTAGAATCCCCTATTCCTCTATGAAATAATTCACTAGATTCAAAAATAGGTGTACGAATATAATTATAGTTATATTTTTCCATTACACTATCAATTACTTCTTCAATATATTTCCATACTTTTGCATTACTACCATATATATCATTTGTTCCTTTAGGTTTTGTTATCATACCTTTTCTCCTATCTCTTCCTTATAATATTTTTAGTATAAACAGGTTTTATATCAGTACAAGCATCTTCTAAATAAAATGCTCCTGGATATATTCGTTCACATTTTCTATTATTATCTAATAAATCATAGTAATAATAATCATTATCGTTATGTTTAAATATTGTATTCCTCTTATTTTTTGTATTTATTATATTAATACCAGCACTATATTCATCTATTCTCTTTCCAGTATACAAATTTGATATTCCATTTTTAATAGCATACTTGCACAATTTTTTTCTATTAATAAAGTTTATTTTAATTTTATCAGTCAAAATATCTTTTAATATATTCAATT
>CATKYP010000104.1 GCA_949840855.1 uncultured Bacilli bacterium
GAAACTTTATCTAATAATAGAGATCTATTACAGTTAAATTCTGATGTTAATATTGTAGGTAAATTAAATGTGTTTACTGATAAGAATAAACAAAATAGATCAGTTATAAATTGTGATAATTTAGAAATATTAAGTAAAAAATCTAGTAAAAATATAGAAAGATAAAAAAATAGATTTTTTTCGAAAAAAACTCTTGCAAAATTCATTTCTTTAAGTGATAAATAGTTTGAACCAAATCCAGTGTATTTATTCTCTAATGTTGTTTATATCAGTTTTAATGGGAGGTGTTGAACAACTATAAGAATAAAAAATAAAAGTCGCTTAAAATGGCTTAAAAATGGATTATATGAAAGGAGTAAAAATATGGTGTACAAATTTCATCATGAATATAGCAAAGTAAAAATAATTAAGGAGGAAAATTATGTATATTGAAGTAACTGAAAATGTTAGAAAAATATTTGATAAGTTAGAAAAATTTAAAGATACAGGAAAATTGAAGTTTACAATTTATGTATTTGATTCTTTAAATACTGGTCATATCAATAGTAAAAATGAATTAAATCCAGAATTAACTGAAGATAATGATTTAGTAGTGTTCAATTTAGATATGGTAGGATTAACTCATAATTTTACTGAAATCTATTTAGAATATTTAACTATGGAATTTAATAATATTGCTACTATGTTTAGTAAAGGTTATCAAGAAAATGGGAATGTTATGGGTATTCATTATAATAAATATGATAAACCTTTATTATCAATGTTTGAAAAACTTTCTTATAATGAAAAACTTGAAGTATTAGCAGAGCTTTTTATACGATTAGATAATGAAAGTCTATTCCAAGATAAATATCCATTACTAGAATTAACTGGCAATGGCTTTGAAATTGCTAAAAACATAATTGATTTGAAAATATAGAAAGTGGAGAGTGAAGATGAAAGCAAGTATAAAATATACGCCTATTAGATTATCGAATGATGGTCATGTCATTTTGCATGACTTTGAAAGAGTTAGAATTGATAAAGGTTTTACATATGCTGCAATAGGTACAAGATATGGACTTGATAGGTCTTTAATTCGTGCAGTTGTTATAGGATATAGTAATCTTTTTTGTGAGAGAGCAATTCAAATTGCTTTTGCAGTAGGAGTAAAACCAGATGATTTATTTTTAAGAGATATAATTCTTGCAGGAGGAGATCAACTAGTATTTATAAATAATCCTAGTGAAAAGGTTACCCAATTTTTAGATAAGGTAAAATATTTAAGTTATAAAGATAGATTAAAGTTTTGTATTGAATTATTTAATATGTGGAGTGATGGGAAAATAACTCATAAAAATGGAGAAGTACCATTTACTCCTGACATATTAGGTTTTCCTAAAGATATTGGAAATAAATTCTCAACATTTCTTGATACCATGTTAAAAAGTGAAGAAATTAGAGTGGGAAATAAAATAATGGTAGATGATATATGTAATGTGAAATCAAGAAATAGTTATACTCAAATGCTAAAAGATTATCAAAAATTATCTTTTGATGAGAAAAAAGATATTTTAAATGAATTGATTATAAGATTTGATACAAGAACCTTATTTCAAGAAAAAATAGATTTTCCAAAGTTTCCAGAATTTTACACAGGTTGGGATATTGCTGAAGCAATGAGAGATTATAAAGTTGAACAAGAATAAATGTCATTTTACTTACTAGTTCTTTTGGAGAGCTGTTAGTCAATAGTGTAATTTTGTCAAAGTAGAAATACTTTGATTTTTTTATTTGCAATTTTATAGGAGTTTTTAAAAATTATTGATAAGGAGTGTGATGTGAATGAAAACTAAAATTACAATTGAAAATAAAGAACTAAATAACCTAGTGGAACACAGTATCAAGTTGTCTTTAATTAAATTGCTTTTAATAAAAGGAGAAATAACTGAAAAAGAATTTCATAAATTAAAAGATGTAATTAAAAGAGAACATTTTCCACTCAAAACATAGAAAAAAGAACAAAAATATGCTATAATTGATGGCGTGAGATGAAGGTATTATAAACTTAACTCGACCATGTGAAAGGAGTTAAATTGGCGAGTGTCAAGGTTATAACCGCTAATCAATCAAGAATTAGTAAGATCACAAATGGCATCAAAAAAATTATTTTAAGAGTTTGTGCTTATTGTAGAGTAAGTACTGACAGTGAAGAACAACAAACTAGTTACAAATCTCAAAAGATACATTATAAGAATTTAATTGAAGAACACGATGATTGGGAATTTGTAGATATTTATGCTGATGAGGGATTATCAGGAACAAAAACTGCTAAAAGAACTGATTTCAATAGAATGATTGAAGATGCTTTAGCAGGAAAAATTGATATGATTATTGCTAAATCAATATCAAGATTTGCTAGAAATACAGTTGATACTTTAAATTATGTAAGACAATTAAGAGAACATAATGTAGATGTATATTTTGAAAAAGAAAATATTCATACATTACAAATGACAAGTGAAATGTTTTTGACATTATATAGTGCTTTTGCTCAAGCAGAAAGTGAATCTATATCAGAAAATGTTAAGGCAGGAGTTCGTATGAAAATGAAAAGAGGCGAACTTGTAGGTCATTATGCTCCATATGGATTTACATATGATGAGAAGTTAGAAAACCTAGTAGAAAATCCTAAAGAAGCATTTATTGTAAGATATATCTTTGATAGATATAAGGTAGGAGTAGGTTCTTCAAGAATAGCAAGAGAATTGAATAATCAAAATATTCCTAGTCCAACAGGAAAGAAATGGTCTGGAACAGTTATATTTAGAATGATTAGAAACGAAAAATATGTTGGAGATTTATTAACAGGTAAGACATATACTGATAATCCTATAAATTCTAAAAAGAAAAAGAATAAGGGAGAGTTTGATATGTATTATACTGAAAATCATCATCAAGGTGTAATTGATAGGGAAACATGGAATATATGTCAAGAAATCGCAGATAAGCGTTCAGGTAAATATACTGCAGATGGTAACCCAGACAAATTTAGTCAAGTTTATCCATTTAGTAGCAAAATTATTTGTGGATTATGTGGAGAAAATTATATTAGAAGGTCTTGGAAAGGTCATAAAGAAGGCAATCCTCGTAGAGTTGCTTGGGCTTGTAAGACTTATAATACTGACCATTTGTCTTGTCAAAGTTATGGTAATATAAAAGAGTCTTATATTGAAGAAGTATTTGTAAATATGTACTCTGTATTATGTAAGTATAATAAAGAGGTAATTGAAAAACTTTTGATAACAATCGAAGAAACTTTTGAAAATGACGATTATTCTAAAGAACTTAAAAAATTAGAAGATGATATTAAGTCATATAGAGAGCAATTAATGGAATTGCTAGATGTAAGACTTGCGAAAGTAATTGATAATGAAGTATTTGAAGAAAAAAGTGCAAGAATAAATAAAAAAATCGAACTATTGGAAAATGAAGCAAAGAAAATTAGAGATTATATATTACATAGAGATAAAGTTAAAGATAGGATAGATAAGTTTAAAACTATTTTCCAAAAGAATGCTACATTAAAAGAATTTGATGCTGATGTGTTTGAAAGTATTATTGATAAGATTATAATAGGTAGGAGAAATGATGATGGTTCAATAGATCCATATGAAATTAGATTTGTCCTTAAAACTGGAGATGAATTAACTGACACATTACCAATCAAAAAAGTGCCTTCACAAAATAAAAATAAAGGATGTGAATCCAATGAGCGAATGGAAGAAATCCAATCGCAATTGGGTGCTTATGCCCACAACGGGGAATACTGTTGTTGCAACACCTCGTGGATTGATAGCATTAATAGAAAATAATTATCAAAAGGATGGTAGTATTAAAGTTCCTGAAGCTCTTAGACCTTATATGGGTGGAGTAGAAGTTATTAAATAAGTTTATGTACTGTTAATAAGAAATTTTATTAGCAGTTTTTTTATAAAACTTAAAAATATATGATAAAATAAATATATAGTAATTGTTAGGGTGATTTTATGGTGTGTCCAAATTGTGGTAGAAGCATAGATACTAAAACTCGATTTTGCAAAAACTGCGGAACTGATCTGAAACTATTTGGAATGTATGAATTTTCTAGAAACAAGACAAAGTTATTAATAATGTTATTAGT
>CATKYP010000105.1 GCA_949840855.1 uncultured Bacilli bacterium
TACAATATTACCATTAACAAAAGCATTATCATTATCAAGAATATCAAATAAAATATTTGCTGTTAAATCCTTTTCACTTATTTCAGTTTTATAATCATTAATAACTGGTTTGTCTTTCAACACTTCTATTTGAACTTGATTATTAGATGCAACCTCTAATTCTTGAGAATTTGCTAATATTACTTTAGAAATTTTTAAGATTTGAGATCCACTATTAAGATATCCATCAACAACAGTTGAATAAGTATTACCAGATTTATGAATATCATACTGTTTACCATTAATAATAACTGCAACAATAGTAGAAATAAATGAATTAGCATCATCAAATTCTAAATTAATCTTTTCATTTTTAGAAAAATATTTAGAGTTTTCATTATTCTTTATAGTTTTTACATTATCAATAGAAAACTGACCACCAATAATTTCAGAAATTTCTTCAGAAAGTAATGTATTAGTAAATTTATTAGTTGAGTCTGATATACTATCTCTATCATAAGTAACATCAATTTTGAAATCATATGAAGTAAAGAATTCAATATCAAATTCTACTTTATTTTTTCCTCTTTTAATAGGCTTACTCATTACAACTGAACCATTCTTATTAAGAAGTATCGCATTACCTTCTATAAAACTATTATCATTATCAATAACATTAAAATCCAATACAACTTTTGCATCTTTATTATTGCTAATAGCTTTATAACCACTTATCTTTGGAATATCTTTAAATATTTCAATTTGTAGCTTATTAGAAACATTGGCCACATTTCCACCAGTACAAATAACTTTAGTAGTAGTAATATCTTCAACAGATGCATTTGTAGAAGCTTTATAAACTACTTTATATAAATCCTTTTCTAATTTTATCGCATTATACTCTTTTTTATTTATATAAATTTTAGAAATATCATGAGAATCATTCGTAGTTATCTTATAAGTAAGTACTACATCTTCACCCTTTTCATAATAGTATTTATCACTAGTAACAGAATCTATACTAACTTTAAATGAAGTTATAAAATCATTTTGATATAAAAGAATATCATTCTTAACATCTGAATCATCACCTGTTTGAGAATAACTTGCAATAACATTAACGTGATAACTAGAAACTATTCCTAAATTTTTAAACACTTTAGTTATATTCTTAGAACCTGTTAAATCAGAACTATTTAAATCAATTTTCTCAAGTAATACATCTTTGTCATCTCGTATTTCAATAAACATTTTAAGTAAAGCATTATCTTCATCATTTATATTGAAATTAACTACTACCTCACCATTTAAAGAATTTTCTTCTAATATTAAATCAGAAACAGTTGGAGCTTTCTTAATAACATTAATATTTAAATCAAAATCGTCTTTAAATTTAAATGCCTTACCATTACTTAAAATTATAATCTCAGGTTTAATAACTTTTTTACCAAAATCTTTAAATTCAGGTAAAACTACAACAAATCTATTGTTTTCAATATTAACATCATAATACTGACCATTTATTCTAATTCGATTAGGAACATATTTACTAGTATTAGAGCTGTCAAAATATATCTTAATTTTTTCATTTGCAAAATAGGTATCCTTCTCAGCTGCAAAATTAGATATTTTAAATTGATAATCACTTATAAGTTGTAATTCTTTTAATCCTTCAATTTTACCAACTAAATTACTATCTACTAAATCCTTATCATTCGTTAAATTATACCCTAAACTAAATTTAGCTGTATAAAGTTTGCCTTCCATAACAGATAATATAATACTATTAAAACCATTTTTTATATCATATTCTGCTACAATATTATCAGTTTCATCAGTAATCTTAATATTACCAAAAGTAAAAGCAGAATCAAGATCAATCAAATCAAAAGTTATATTAAGAGTTGAATCATCAAGATTATCCTTAACTATATAATTAGTAATATTAGGCTTTTCTTTTAGTACTTCTATTGATTCTGTAAAATCAACATTTACTTTTTGTCCATTATTTAATATTACTTCACTAAAATGATAATTAATAGAACCTGCTTTATTAGAAGAATTTAAAACAACACTATATATATCATTTGAATTATCTTTTACTACATCATAATAAATATCATTAATTTTAATTTTCTCTATTTTTGCACCATAAAGAACTGAAGCTTTAAATCTTAATGTAAAATCACGATTTTTCTGTACATACTTATTTTGCTGATCTACCTTAATAAATTCAATCTTATAATCTAAAGTCTTCTCTAATTTTTGAACTAAAAGAGTTAAATCGGTTACTGTAATTTTATCATCACTATTCATATCAGCATTTTCTAACAAATAAGAAGGAAGTATTTTTTTATTTATTAAATGCAGTTCTAACAATTTTAAATCATCATAATTAATTTGACCATCTTCATTCAATTCACCTTTAAATAAAGAATTATTATATGCAGCATATACAGAACCCGCAAATAACAAATAAAGTAAACCTACAATTGTAAATACAAATAACATATTAACATGTCTTTTATTATCATTTCTTTTTTTTCTATATAAAATAATGATAATAAGAAGAAAGATAATAATTATTATAACAAATATTATAAAACAATCACGCCTAGTATTATTTACTTTATATTCTTCAACATTTTCCTCTTTGTTATTATCTAGTTGTTCAGATTTTTCATCAAAATCATATTCATCAGTCTCGATATTATTATGATCATTAACTTTATTAGTATTTTCTAAAGAGGGAAGGTTATTAGAAGAAATATTATTATAATTATTACCATAACTATCTTTATTATAAGAACTTGCTGAATTTGAACTATCAGGAATAATTACTTGATCTCTAATAATATTAACATCGACACTTTTATCATCAATAAAAATATCTTTATTACCTTCAGAAGTAACAATATTTTTCATTTTTATAATTGTTGTTCCAGCATTAGCTGTTGTCTTTACACGTAATCTAACTTGAACAACATTTTCTAAAGTTTTACTTCCAGCTTTCTTAATAGCCACAAACTCAAAAGTATCAGGATTATATTCTAACTCCTCCCAATCATTTAATGAAATAAAATCATCTTGTAAAACTTGCTCAAATATATTTTGATCATATATAAGCTTAGCTTTATAAGCATTATAACCAGTAGAAACATTACTATAATCACCCAAATCCAAAGTTATTGTTACTTCTTGTCCTACTTTTAAAGCTGTCATATTAGTATTAAGTGACGTCTTAATATTAGTAACAAACGAAAAATTATTGTTAAAAGATAACATCAATCCTAAAGAAATAAATATTATTCCAACAAGTAATAAAAAACCACTTATTTTATGCTCATATTTCACAATCGAAAACCATCCCTTCTATATAGTGACATATTATAACAAAAAAAAAGAAAAAATTCAACCCTTTTCAATAAATATAAATTAATTACTTAAGAATATATCTGACTTATATATAAAATTATCATCAGTTAACAAAACTTTTTTACCCAATTTTGCTAATGCTACACCTTAATTAAATATTGTAATTGTTTTTCCTACTCCACCTTTTTGATTAGCTACTGCTATAACTTTGCAATTATACATTTTACACCTCCTTTCTTTCTATATTAACCATTTAAATCCATTAACATGACTATGCAATATCACAAAAAAGAACTGAATAAATATTCAATTCGTGTTATGTAAATATTGATTAAAATTATATATATTTTAGTTACTTAATGAATGTCAGCATCTTCCTTTGAGTGTGTAATTTTTATCAAATTTTGTCGTTTTTTCCCATTTTTAAATGATTTTTATTTTCCAAGCCAATCTAATTTCTTTATTTTATAAGGGTTTCATCATGATTACTTAAGAATATGTCAGCATCTATATGTAAAATTTTACCTGGTAAATAAAAATATTCACTTCTATCTAGATTTAAATTAGATATAGCACGCTTTGTAAGAACACTATCATCCTGATATAAGGAATCTTCTTCTTTATCTACAACTTTAACCAAATCTGATAAAAAACTATCAGCAACTAATCT
>CATKYP010000106.1 GCA_949840855.1 uncultured Bacilli bacterium
TTGAAGTATATATTTGTAAATAATCCCCGCTATCATGAAAGCAATTATATTTATTCTATTTATCTTGTATATTATCTTTATTGCATTATTTTGAAATGATTTCCACTATCTAAATATAGTATTCCTTTTCTTCCTTCTAATTGTGGTAATACTTTGTTGTAATAATTAATCATTTCAAATTTAGTAAGTGTTAGATATACTGAATTGTCATCATTCATATATAATAGAAATCTATCTTTATCATATTCATTTGGAACATACTTAATTTCTGATATTTGACTTAGTATGTCGTCATTAACTAATTCTAGATTAGATATTAAAGACTTATACTTCTTTTCATTTACTTCATTAGTTAAGCTTGGAACATTTAATTCTTTTGGATAATCTATTTCCTCTTTATTTGATAAAACGTATTTATTAGTTAAATTATTTTTTAATAATATATCATACTCTTCTACTGTAATTGTTATAGTATTTAGAAAACTTTTTTCTACTTTTGCTTTTTTTATTATTGGTATATTTTCTATTTTATCTTTTATTGTACTAGATAATGTTAAAAAAAATCTTGGATAATCTTCGATATTCGCCTTTTTTAAAATTTCCTCATCTGTTATATAAATGTTTCCTTTTATTATTATATTTTTTATTTTTGAATTAATAGTACAATATACTATGATACCAATCAGGGTTATAACAATTAATAGTAAAAGAACGCGACTTAACCTTAGTTTTTTCTTTTTTACTATTTTTTTTGTCATATTTTTACTCCCAATTTACAAATTCTTGTTCTACTTTTAAATTAATATTATATTCTTTTTTTACGGCATCCTTGACATATATGATTAAGTTTCTAATGTCTTCAGCTTTAGCTTCATTAGTATTTATTATAAAATTAGCATGTTTTTTGCTTACTTCTGCCCCACCTTTTGCAAGTCCTTTTAATCCTAAATCCTCTATTAGTTTTCCTGCTGGTACTTCATCTGGATTTCTAAAAACAGATCCTGCTGATGGATACTCTAAAGGTTGAGATTCCAATCTTCTTTCACGTCGATCTTTAATTACTTTTTCTATTTCACTTTTTTTCCCATTTTTTAACTTAATAGTTGCTTCTATACAGATATATGCTGGATTTTTTTTTAAAAATGACGTTCTATAATGAAAATCTAGTTCACTATTAGTCAAAGTTATTATTTTTAAATCTGGAGTTATTACTTTTATTTCTGATACAATATAGCCCATATCACTTTTATAAGCACCAGCATTCATAAACACTGCTCCACCAATTGTTCCAGGAATACCTGATGCAAATTCTAGCCCTGCTAAAGAGTGTCTCGCTGCTATTAGTGACAATTTAACTAAAGGATATCCTGCTCCTACAATAATTTTGGTTCCAGTAATTTCCAGTTTATCGAAAGATGATAGCTTTATCAAAACACCACTATATTCCTCATCACTGAAAAGAAGATTAGAACCATTCCCTAATATTTTATATTTTATATTATATTTTCTCAAAAGTTTTAAAAGATCTACTAATTTAGTAGCATCTTTTGGATATATTAATGCTCTACATATGCCCCCAACTTTATAAGTTGTATATTTTTTTATTGATATATTCTCTTCTATCTTTCCAATACTTTTTTCTAGAACTTCTTTCAAAAAATCTGTCATTTAGATCCGCCCTTTACTAATTTTCGAATTTCTTTATAAATTCTTTCTGCACTATCAGGTACTCCCATTTTCTTACTATTTGTACTCATTTTTTTATAATAGTCATTATCCTTTAAGACTTTATCAATCAATATAAGAATTTTATCTGAATTAAAATCCTTTTCTTCTAAAACCAACGCAGCTCCATTTTTTTCTAGCTCTTTTGCATTCTTTAATTGATGATTATTAGTTACATATGGTGAAGGAACAAGAATAGAAGGTAGGCCTATGGCAGTAATTTCTGCAATAGTTGAAGCTCCTGCTCTTGAAATGATTAAATCAGTCGATTTTAAAATGTTAATGAAGTTATCAAGAAAAGGCTTTATCCTTACATTAGTTGGTATTTTGATTTTTTGATAATCTTTATAATATTTTTCGCCTGTAATTATTAAAACTTCATATTCTTTACTTTTAAATTTAGGGGTTAATTCCAATAATTGCTTATTAACTGTAGCCGAACCAAGGGAGCCCATAACAATTATTACAAGCTTTTTATTTTCTAAAAATCCTAAAGTCCTTTTATCAAACTTTTTAATTTTTATTATTTCTTCGCTTCTAGGATTTCCTGTATAGATTGTCTTCGCTTTTGGAAAGAAATTTATTGTATCAGGTAAGGAAACTAATATCTTGTCTACTTTACTTGCAAGAAGCTTATTTGACATACCAGGATATGAGTTTTGTTCATGGATTACAGTCTTATACGATAGAGATGAGGCTGCTGTTAAAACAGGTAAAGTAATATAACCACCTACCCCAATAACTACATCAGGATTAAAATCTTTTATTACTTCTTTTGCTTTCTTTACTGCTTGTAAATATTTTTTTAGAACAGAAAAATTTTTAAATAAACTTTTTCTATTTAATCCTTTCATTTCTATTCCTATATAAGGAATATTTTTCTTTGGTATTAAATCTTTTTCCATTCTATCCATTGTTCCAATATATAAAATCTCACTATTAGGTTCCATATCTTTAATTTTATTTATGATGGCAAGTGAAGGATAAATATGACCACCTGTTCCTCCTGCTACTATTATAACTCGCATATCGTTCCTCCTAACTAATTCTATGTTGATAATACGAAAAAAAGAAGCCTAATGAGCTTTATTTATATATTATTAGGCACCAGTATCATAATCTGACTTATCGCTTAGTATTCCCTTTATATTAAGTTTAGCATGAAAATGCTTACCAACAATTTCATTACCAGCACTGGAATCTATCCATATTCTTAATTGATAACTATTTTTATTACCTGCTGCAATAACTATTTCATCAAGCTTTGAATCTGTTGCAATATTTGATAAGTATCTTGCAGATGTTATAGTAACTCCATTTCTTACAATTGAATATTTAAGCTTAGACCACTCTAACTTACTACATGCATCATCTGTATAAGTTTTAGTATCATCAACTAATGTAATTTTATATTTAGCATCTTGGGTACCAGTATTTTCAACAGTAAACTCATAGGCAGAAGAAGCCATCCCTTGGGAGTCACTCATTGGATAAGCACTAGTTAAAGATAATTCTTTAGTTTCATCTAAATTAAGTATCAATGTTCCTGTTCTAATAGTGTTTTCTGTTTTACCTTCCTTTTTAAATTGTACTAAAGCATAACTTGTTGTCGCTACTGCTAATAAGATTAAAACAAATGTTGTTACTACTATCATAACTTTTTTATTATTATCTATTTTTTTCATTGTCTCACCTTCTATTTAAATTATACAAAGATTTTCTATTAAAGTAAAGATTTTTATCTTTATTAATTTTTACATTCGTAAACTTCAATTATCCCATGATAGTGATAATTAATTTCATCATCAAGAGTTAATGAATTTTTTGATGTCCAAAATCTTATTGTATATTCTACTTCTTCCCTTGGTTCAATATTTTTTATCTCAATATTTCCATCTTCTAAATCATCTAAGTTGTAAATTGTACTTACTTCATTTTTTTTATGTATTGCTACTTTAATTAAATTAGGTGGTATTTTTCTTTCTTGACATTTATCCTTTTTTATTTTTTCTTCATCTTCGGATATTTTAATTACATATTTTACTGTAGTATTTGTATTGTTTTTTATGCTAAACCTATGAGCTTTAGAGGATAAACCTACATTATCACTAACAGGAACTATTTTATTTAATTCAAACTTATTTGCCATTTTTTCATGAAAACTCACTTCTAATGAATCTGATTTAAGTATTTCATCTCTTGTATATACAAATTTATTATAAATGTAATACGTTGAAAATAACGCAAAAAATAATATAAATATAA
>CATKYP010000107.1 GCA_949840855.1 uncultured Bacilli bacterium
ATTGAGAATTATTTAAAAAAGTATAATTTCACTATTAAAAGAATTAATAAATGTTTAGTTGCTTATAATAGTGAAACACCTAATATTGGGTTTATTGGACACACAGATACAGTTGATTATGAATCATGGAATGGTGATCCATTTACTCTTCAAGAAAATGAAGATAGTTTAATTGGTCTTGGTGCTTGTGATATGAAAGGTGGAATAGCCGCAATGTTATCTGCTATTTCTAAATTAGATTTGAATAAAAGTAAATTAGCACTATATTTTACAAATGATGAAGAGATAAGTTTTGAAGGAATAAAAAATATTAGAGATTTTATTGTTCCCCAAAATATCATTATTGGAGAACCAACAAACAATATACCTATTTATGGTACTAAAGGAGTTTTAGAATTAAAAATCGAATTTTATGGAATAAAGTGTCATTCATCAACTCCTGAGAAAGGCATTAGTGCAATTTATGAAAGCATTAAATTTATTGAGAGTATCCAAAATTACTATGAAAATAAAATTAAACAGGAGAAAGTATTAGACTTTGAAGTTCCTTATACAACAATGAATATAGGGATGATTAAAGGTGGAGAATCAGTTAACTCTGTAGCTGGAAAATGTGAGATTAGTATAGATTTTAGAATTGCTAAAAGAGAACATCTAGAAAGTTTAACTGAAAAAGTTGAAGATTTATTAAAACAATATAATTCAAAATTAACAGTAAAGCAGAGTATTCCACCAAAGATAAATAAAAATGATATAGGTTTCTTAGAAGATATTTCTTCAAAAAAGCAAACAAAGTGTTATTTAACAGAGGGATCATATATTGATAAGAATTTTATTATATTAGGTCCTGGTCCAGATACATCTCATCAAAAGAATGAATATGTAAATTTAAGTTCACTAAAAGAAACAGAAAAACTATATGAAAAAATAATAGAGTTTTATAACGAAAGGAAGTAGAATATGAAAATAATAGATTACAATAGAACTTTAGATAAAAAGAAAATTGCCGATTTGGCATATAGGATTTGTGGAAATGCAGAATTTCCTGTTGAATATCAAGATGTTTATGAACATTTATTTGAAAATGATAATTTAATTTTAAAATTATTGCTAAATGAAGAAAATAATCTAGCAGGTTTTGGAGTTTTTGAAAATTATAGATTATTTTTAGAAAGTCAGATAATAACAATGCTTTATTTATCTGGAATGGTTATTGATCCTAAGTATCAAGGTAAAAATATTTCTAGAGAGATTATAAAAAATGCTTATAAACAATTACAATCAGATTTAATTTCGTTACGAACACAAAATATTGCTATGGCAAAATCATTACTAGATACATTTAATGATAATTTATTTGTAATGCCAGGAAATAATAATGATGCATTATTAAGTTGTTTAAGACAAACTAGTCCGTTTGAATATATTGATGAATATGGTGTTATTAGGAATTGTTACCCTAATCAATTATATTATAACTTAAATGCAATACAGGACAATTTTGGTATAAAACTACAATCAAGAGATGCCTTAGGAGTCGTAATTGAACCAAGTAAAAATAAGCAAAAGGTATTATCACTTTTTAAACAAAAATAATTAAGGGAAAGAAGGAAATAAAAATGAAAACAATGATTACAGGAGTTAGACCAACAGGTAGTATAACACTTGCAAATTATATTGGAGGTATTAGAAAGTTTATTGAACAACAAAATGAATATAATTCACTGATATTTATCGCTGATATACACGGACTTACAACATACATAAATCCAGATGAGATTAGAAATAATATATTAGATATTACAGCTCTTTATTTGGCTTGTGGTATTGATTTAAATCACACAATTATATTTCAACAAAGTGACATTTTGGAACATTGTAATTTAGGATTTTTAATGGCATTTCAATGTGGTGTTGGTGAATTATCAAGAATGACACAATATAAATCCAAAAAGGCTGAATTATCTAAGAATGATAAAGATATGGGGTTATTTATTTATCCAACATTAATGGCAGCTGATATTTTACTTTATGATGCCGCAATTGTTCCAGTTGGAGCAGATCAAAGACAACATATAGAAAAGACAAGAGATTTAGGAGAAAGATTTAATAAAGTATATGGCAAAACATTTGAACTTCCTGAATATCAAATTCCTAAGATTGGAGCTAAAATAATGAACTTAGTAAATCCTACAGTAAAAATGAGTAAATCTGCTCCGAAAGATGATAAAGGGACAATATTTATACTAGATGATATTGAAATAACTAAAAAGAAAATTATGTCTGCTTGTACTGACAATGAGGGTAAAGTTTACTTTGATGAAGAAAATAAGCTAGGAATTTCAAATCTTTTATCAATAGTAGCTGCTATTGATAATTTAAGTCTTGAGGAAGTATCTGAAAAATATAAGGAATATAACTACAAAGATTTCAAAATAGAAGTTGCTGATAAAGTATCAAAATTTATAATAGATATCCAAAATAAATTTTATAAATATAGAAAAGATGAAGAATATTTAATAAAAATACTAAAAGATGGTGCTGAAAAAGCAAAAGTATTAGCAGATTTAAAAATGAAAGAAGTAAAGCAAAAGATTGGTTTAAAACTATAATTCCATTATAGTAACATTATAGTAACACACTACTAAGTCGGCAGAGCCAACTTAGATTTCGTGTGCCAAAGGTGATCCTTTGGAAACCCCATAAGCAACATATTACAAATTTTCACAATGTAATATTGTTGTCTTTTTATTACACTATCGTTTCATAAAAAGAAATAACCTTAATGCAATAGTCTAACGACTACAGCAAAAAGGTTATTTTTTTCTCTTTTGATAAATCAAAAGTATTGATGAATAAAATTACTTTTCCCACTTTCACTAAAAATAAATTTTTAGCAAAACGTGTTCGTAATTTTATTTTTCTTCATCTATAAATTTCCCTGTAAGAGTATTTAATTTTGTTGTAGGTTTTATTTCAGTATTAGGAAATACTCCTCTATCAAATTTAGGGTATTTTGATTTATCTAGTTTTTCTAGATTAGGTCTAATCATAGGAATTAGTTCTTTTAAATTATCTAATATTTCATCATTTGATATTGTTTTATTTTCTATTTTGGCTAGTTCTAGTTTATCAATTAAATCAGTAATTCCAGCTTTAATAGCAAAGTCAGTTTTTCTTCTTGTTTCTAGTTCTTCTAAAATATCAAAATAAAATTGTTCGTAAGATTTGATTTGTTTTTGATAATCAGTTGTAGATCTTTTATCAGTTAAGTCTTTACCCCAATTTATATCGACATCATCATACCCAGCAAGTTTCATGAGTTTAACTAAACTAAGCCCTAGAGTTTCAGCAATTCCTTTTAGATATAAAATATTTGGTTTTAATCTTTTACCAGCCTCTATTCTTGATACTTCGGCACAATCCATATTCGCTTTACGAGCAAGTTCTCTTTGTGATATTCCTAGTTTTTCTCTTGCTTCACTTATAGTTTTACCTAATTCAGTAGTATTTTTCTTTAACATATAGATACACCTCTTTTTCGTTTCTTGAATAAAGTATAACACATATTGTTGTAATAATCAACAATATTGTAACTATTGTGTTGACAAACTCATTTTATAATGTTATAGTAGTATCAGTTTTGATGTAAAAGTCATCAAACGGAAAGGAGGAATGCTTATAAGGAGGTTTAAGATACCAGAGAGTATTTGGAAAGATAAAAGAATTCCAAAAGAAACCAAATATATTTACTCTTATATTTATCAAAAGGGATTTGATCGAATTATCACTGATATAAATATAGGAGAAATACAACAAACCATTAAAATTAAAAATAAAGGTTTGAAGAAAAGTTTAGATATTGGATTTATGTCAAGTTTTTAGACACATTTTTTCGAACAAATTCATCGCATTTACTTTTATTCCAATTTCCTTTTGA
>CATKYP010000108.1 GCA_949840855.1 uncultured Bacilli bacterium
GTTCTTGCAAAGCAATGAACGATAAAATCAGTTTTTTAGAAAAGAATAGTGAGGATTTTGAAGAATATGTAGAAAGCTTTGTCCATGATATAAAAACACCAATAACAGCCCTTTCTTTATATTTTGACAACACCAAGAATTTAGAACAAAAGCAGGAAATTGAACAAATAGAGACAAAAATAGAACAGATGCTATTCTTTGCTAGAAGTGATACATTAGAAAAAGATTACTTCATAAGAAAAATTGAATTAGATGAATTAATTCATCCAATACTATTGAAATATAAAAATTATTTTTTAAATAATAACATAAAGATGAAGGTAAGTAATTTAGAGTTTTCTATTTATTCAGATGAGAAGTGGATAGTGTTTATTCTTTCTCAAATAATTGAAAACTCCATAAAATATTTAGATAAAAATGATAAAAAAATAGAAATATATGCGAAGTCTTTTGATCAGGATATAGCATTACATATTAAGGATAATGGATGTGGAATTTCTAAAAGCGATTTACCTAGAATATTTGAAAAGGGTTTTACTGGAACAAATAGAAAAAAATCTTCATCTACAGGAATGGGACTTTATCTAGTTAAGAAATTATGTAATAAATTGGACTTAACTATTTCAGTTGATTCTAAGGAAAAGGAATATACATTAGTAATTATTAAATTTTCAAAAAATAGAAGAATATGTTAAATACTTGTTTTCAAACTATTTTTTTAATTCTTCCACTTTGTCAACAGTCTGTATTAATCTCTTTTAAAGTTGATTTTTGCAGTTAAAGAAGGACTTGAAGATAAATTAAATATTGTTCTTTGATAAACAGATTGTATTTATGATTTATTCATTTTTTATTATATAAGAAAAAGAGTAGATATTTTTTGTTTTTTAGTATAATTTATATTGCAAAAGACTTTTGACAGACAAAAATATACATTTTATATAAAATGGTAATGGAGGTGCAAAATGGATATTGGAAATCGTATTAAAAAATATAGAGAACAAAATAATATTTCACAAGAAAAATTAGCATTAAAAATTTTTGTATCAAGACAAACTATATCTAATTGGGAAACAAATAAAAGCTATCTTGATATAAAAAGTTTAACTATGATGAGCAATGTCTTTAATGTATCTCTTGATGATTTTATAAAGAAAGATATAGAGGAGATGAGAAAAATAATTGATAAAGAAACACTAAAAAAATTTAATGGGATTAGCTATATTTTCTTAGCAGAAGTACTAATCTTAATTATTAGTGCCTATCCATTATTTAGTCTTGATGGATATTCAGGAATAATTATTTGGATATTGTTTTTTGCAATAACTATAAAAAATGCATCCAATATCGAAAAATATAAGAAAAGTAATGATATTCAAACTTATAAAGAAATCATAGCATTTATTGATGGGAAACAATTAACTTATGAAGAAAAACAACAAGAGATAGGGAAAAGAGTTTATCAAAAAATATTTTTAGCAATTTTTATAGGACTTATTACACTTATAGTAAATATGATTATAATATTTATAATCAAAAACACTTGAAAATTTAGGGAGGTAAAAAATGGAATTTTGGATTATTATGATAATATTTATTTGTACTGGTGGAAGTTGTTCACTTGCTGGTACTTGGTGGAGTAAAAAGAAAAAAGACAAAAATAGTAAACAATAATTTAATTGTAAAGTAAATCTGATTATACAAAAGATTTGCTTTTATTATGGTATAATATTTAACATAGGCAAAAGAAAAAATAGTAAGTTTGAAAGGATATAAAATTATGACACGAGTAATAAAAAGTAAAAATTTAGTAAATACAAGACTAGCAGCCAATTATGGTGGGTGGATGTATTGTGAAAACTGTAATGAAAATATAGGTTATTTATGTTATTCTACATATGATAGACTAGAATTAAAATATAAATGTAATTGTGGAAGTGATGGTAGCATACTATTAGATTTTGAAGACAGCAGAATAGGTAAAAATTGCAATAAAGAATTAGTTATCATAAAAAATAGATTTTGTTGTCCCAAAGATAATGAACCTCTAATTACAATATTAGATAAAAAGGTAGCTAGTTATGAAATGAAAATAACTTGTCAATCTTGTGAAAGTGTTTATAAAAAAGTTAAATAAGTTATAATAAAGAAATAGTTATATAAAATAGCATACTTCTACATAACATTGATAAAGCACTATAATTTAAATGAAAATCATATTTCTTCAAAAAAATACAAATAAATTAAATTTTTATGATATACTTTAATCATATAAAATATATGGTAGGTGAAAAGTATGTCAAATAGGAAAAAAAGTAAAAGATTTTTATATTTAATAAGTGCTTGGTGTCTATTCGCTTTAGTAGGGTACTCAGCACTATATTTATTTGATGATAGTTATGCTGTTGATACAAATTATAGTAGTATTCCAAATAATACTTTTACCTCTAATTATTATGGAAATTCAAAGACTAATTTAATAGCAAATAGTTTAGGTGGAAATAATAACTTCTCTAGTAGCACTGATAATTTTGAAGTAGCTACTAATTATAAAACAAGCGATAATACAACACCATTATATAGTATGATGAAAAATTTAACATTCTCAACAATGAATGAAAAATTTGAACTTGTTGCTAATAATCCAACAACAGTAACTGATAAAGGAATTTTATATATCTTAAGCCATGGATATAACTCAGTAAATACAGAAAATAACATATTTATAACAGAAAAGTATGGTAGGGTTACAAATGATACTGTTAAAGAGTACATTACCCAAATAGCATTATGGTTATATTTGTTTGAACATAAAGATAGATTTAATTCAAATTATTGTCTAGATACAGGATATAATTATACAACATGTGATTTTATTTCTAAAGCAGGGACCTCTATTTCTGTTATGACTGTCAATGATATTAGAAATGTTATAATCTCTTCTGCTAATGTAAGTGGCTATGAATATCTAAATTATATTATTCTATTAGTTGATAATGCTAATAAATATACTTCTACAACAGCATCATCAATGAAAGGAACTGACTTTTCATCAATAAAATATACTATTTCAGCTGACTCTAAATCACTAGTAACAAGTACTATAACTCCACAGGCTAGTGGTAATATTGAAAACTATATGTATTATTCTGCTAAGATTAATGACCCTAATAATTATGGAGCTTATTTAGTCGATGCTAATGATAAAAAGATTACAAATTTAAGCAATCTAACAGGATCTTTTAAATTATATGTGCCATTAAAAAACGACATATCAAGTATGGATTTATCTTCTGTTAGTGTTGATATTACAGGTATTTTTATTAAAGAGGAAGGCTATACATATAAAGTTACTAATTCACCAGATGGTTTAATAAATGAGAAAAAGAAGCAAAAATTTGCAGATGTATTACTTGGCTATGTTCCAACAGAAACAGCACAGATTAGCTTTGCCTTAAAAAATATTACAAAAATTAGTAAAATAGATGCAGCTAACTCAGAAGAACTTCCAGGAGCAAAAATAGAAATTATAGATAAGGCGAATAACTCTCAAGTAGCATCTTGGATATCTACCAATACACCAAAATATTTATTTTTACAAAATGGAGACTATAAATTATGTGAAACAACTGCACCAGAAGGGTACCAATTAAATACAGAATGCATTAGTTTTACAGTAGATGGTAAGAATGTTACCTCAGTTACTATGAAAAATTATAAAAATACTAAAGTACCAAATACTTTTCTTGGAAATAATAATATTATATATTTATTTGGTAGTATTACAATAATCATAGGCTTATCACTAATTTATATTATTGTTTATAGAAAGAAGTATGATAAGTAAGATAAAAACTATTATTTAATTGTTAAAAAAATATTAAATAATAGTTTTTTATTCAATTAGGATACAATATGATA
>CATKYP010000109.1 GCA_949840855.1 uncultured Bacilli bacterium
TAACTAAAACTTCTATTTCCTCTTCGTCTTCTTCAATTTCTTTTTCTAATATTTCTTCATCTGTTACTATCTTTTGATCAATATATGCTGTAAACTTAGAACCTTGTCCATATACACTTTGAACTGTAATCTTACCATTCATCATTTCCAATAGTTTCTTTGTTATCGCAAGTCCAAGTCCTGTTCCTTCTATTGTTATATTTTCTTCTTCATCTAATCTATTAAATTTAGTGAATAATTTATCTACTTGATCACTTCTAATACCCCTTCCTGTATCTTCAACAGATATTATTAATCTACAAATATCTTCACTAATTACAGAACTTACTTTAAAATCTATTTTTCCTTCATCAGTATATTTAGCAGCATTAGTAAGTAAATTTAAAATTATCTGCTTAATCCTAACTTGATCTCCAAATAATCTTTTTGGTATTGTTGCATCAACATATAACTTAAAATCTATTGGTTTCTCACCTATTCTAACTTTAGTTAAACTTTCTAATTCTTTAAACATTAAATGCGGATCATAAGTTTTATTAATGATTTCTATCTTATTAGCTTCTATCTTTGAAATATCAAGTACCCCATTAACTATTTCTAAAAGACTATTAGAAGCCATTATTATATCTTTAATATCTTCTTTAGCAGCTTCTGGCATTCCCTCCTCTTCAGCAAGTGCTTGACTAAATCCAGTTATGGCATTAAGTGGAGTCCTAATCTCATGCGACATATTAGCAAGAAACTCTGTTTTAGCATTATTGGCAAGTTCCGCTTCCCCTTTAGCAATATTTAATTCTTCTATCATCTTAACGTCTGGATTTTCTATTGTATGATACATAACAATTGCTATAAAAATAAACAGCGGATTTATCAAATAGTTCATTTCTGGATTTATCATTTGATTAACTATTACAGCAGTACCAAGTGTCGCTAGAAGATATATGGGTACAAATTTTTTGTTAATCAAATTCTTTGGATGCCTAATAACACAAATTATTTGAAATATAAACTCTACGAAAAATACAGAATAAGCATAATTATAAACTAAACCTTCTGGAACAGCTAAATTTCCTTTAATAACAATATTCATAGGTAGTATAATTGCCATAATAATATTTAAAAAGTTAAAACCCCAAAAGATTTTTAACTTCTTATCAAAATTATCTTTATTATTAGAAGAAGCATACAACGTATATGCTGTTAAAGCATTTATCCAAAATAATAAAGCAATCAAATATATTTTATTAATAATCAGTTGTAATATCATTGGAACATTATACTTTGGAACTACCAAAAAGCCTAGTAAAAGTCCTGACAAATTAACAACTACACTATAAATTAGAAAATGGCCATATAATTTATCTTCAAATTTATTTAATCTTTCTTTACAAAAAAACACTATACTTATAAAAACTATAAGTATAAGTGCATATAAATTGATTAATAAAAAGCCCTCAACGTTTTCCATAAAATAACCAACCTCTCTTATTTTAATTTCAACACTTTTTCTTTATCCCCTGCAACATATATATTAATACTTCCAACATTTAAATTAGTCTCATCTACATCAACATTAATTTCTGTTCCGTCAAACTCTTCTTGAGGCAGACTTTTATAATCTATTTTGTTATTTTTTGTTAATTTAAATTTATCTACCACCTTAAATTTAGATGGAATTTGTCTTGATGACATATTAGGATTTTTTATAATAGTATTATAAACAATATCATTTACAATCTCTACTGGATCGACATCTAAAAATTCATCATTTAAAACAATATGACAAACTGGCATATTTCCATTTTTTCTTTCATCGAAATATCCTGTAATTGCAGCATACTTAATAGACTTATTAGACTCAATTATAGGTTCTATTTCATAAGGTTTAACTTTATATCCATCAACTCTTGTAAATGAGCGATCTTTTCTAGCACTATAATAAAATACTCCATCTCTATCCATTTTTGCTATATCACCAGTTCTTAACCAAAGCTTGCCATCCATTTCAAGATGAGGCACTATTACATCACTTCCTAATAAACCAGAAGTCATATTTGGAGCATGTATAATTAACTCCCCTTCTATCATTTCATCATTTTCTCCAAATCTAATTGGAACTAAATGATCCTTTATTTCTGGATCTACTAAAGAATAAATTGTATTAGGTAAAGGTATTCCTATAGAATCAGTCTTATTATATACATCTGTTGCATATGAACCACAACCACCAAGTTCACTCATACCATGGGCAACTTCAACTTCACCAGAACTATTATGTTTATTTAACCAATTCTTTATCTTAATAATATCATCACCTTTTGCAGCATCCCCAACTAAAATGATTTTATTTATATATGATAAATCTTCATTTTTTAGAGGCTCATAATTTGGTAGTAAAGAAATCCAAGCTGGTGTTGCTAGAATATAGTTTGGTTTATGCTTAGGTATTAAATAACCAAAATCTCCTATATAAAACTCTGATACATCAACTGTTGTTGCCCCTGTACTTAAATTAACTAAGTAATTACTATAAGCACCAGCTGGAGCAAAAAATGGAAGTAAGTGAAATGCTCGTTCTTTATATTTAGGACTAAAGTTTCCTTTTTCGCATTGTTCCATTAAAGCTATACCTTGTTTATTAGTAATAGTAATAGGTTTAGGTCTAGAACCACTAGTACCAGAAGTATGACCAATATAATTTATTAAATCGCTATCACTAACTTTAGTATATTGTGAGTTTTTGCATTCATTTACTAAATCTTTATATCTAATAATTCTTAATGGTGACTTTTTTATAGCTTCATCTATTTCTTCTTTAACCTTTTTATCCATTAAAAGTCTATTAATTACAGCATCTCTATCACACATTTTATGTTCTCTATCATTTCTGGAATTAGCTAAATGATTATAATTAGCAACATCTAAATAATAATCTAGTGTTCCCTCTTCTATCATAGAATCACTTGCACTTGCAATAATTATTGTATCAATTCCTAGTTCTTTAATTTCATTTTCTATAGGTCTTAGCATTGATAAATAACTAAAATCTAGTGCAACAATATATTTTGCTTTTTCAAATTTTAATACTTCTAATATTTTCTTTGCATTCTCCTCCTCATTCATACCATCTGGTCTTGGATCAGTAAAATCAGAAATAGCACCTAAATCAGTTGCCCCAAACCATATTTGACCAGCTTCTGGTATATTTGATATTAAATTCATAATTCTATTTCCTTGGCTAACACCAATTTGTGATAATGCTCTAGCAGCTAAATCACTTCTATAAAATAATTCACCATAAGTAATATCTCTTAAATAATACTCTTCAGCAACAATAGAACTATTATCTTTATTTTTTTCTTTAAGATAATCTACTATATTCATATTATTTGGAATTATAATTTCTTTTTGCTCTTCAGTATAGTATTTCATCCAAAGCTTATCTACATGCGGATATCCTGTTATTTTTTTCATTTTTTCATAATTATTTTCCATAATTAACCTCCCTGTCATTATGTATATTTTTATTATAGCATACCTTTCTTTACAATACATCATTTTTTTACATAATTCGACAACACGCCAATATTATAGACTAGCATATTTCAAAAATCATCCTTATGACTTAATTTGTAACTTTCAAGTACTTTTCAGTAATTCTATATAATAGTTATAATATCTTAGGTAAAAAAATAATAAGACCTACTATCAAAGATATTATAGCAGAAACTACAACTGCTGATGCTGCCATATCTTTAGCGACTTTAGCAAGCTCATTTTTTTCAGGACTACAAATATCTACTACACTCTCAAGTGAGGTATTTACATATTCTAGTGATATAACCATTCCAAATAAAATTAAACAAATATTCCA
>CATKYP010000110.1 GCA_949840855.1 uncultured Bacilli bacterium
TACCTACTGCTGGTACTACTAATTCTTGTCCTATTGATAGTATATTACTTGTTAGATTATTTATTTGTTGTAATTCTTGTACTGTGGTATTAAATTTGTTTGCTATACTCCAAAGACTATCTCCTTTTTGAACTGTATAAGTAATTGTTTGGGAAGGAGTATTATTATCTACTGCTGGTACCACTAATTCTTGTCCTATTGATAGTATATTACTTGTTAGATTATTTAATTGTTGTAATTCTTGTACTGTGGTATTAAATTTGTTTGCTATACTCCAAAGGCTATCTCCTTTTTGAACTGTATACTTTGTTGTATTAGGAGGAGTAGGAGATTCAATTTCTGATACTATTAATTGTTGACCAATTTGTAGTGTATCACTTTGTAAATTATTTAATCTTCTTAAATCTTCTACTGTGGTATTAAACTTATTAGCTATGCTCCAAAGACTGTCACCTTTTTGAACCGTATATCTTGTTACTTCATCTATAATTGGTGGACTAGCTATCAAAAGTTTTTGTCCTATAGTTAATGTGTCACTATTTAAATTATTTAGTCTTTTTATTTCTGATACAGTTGTATTAAATTTACTGGCTATGCTATATAAGGTATCTCCTTTTTTAACAATATAGTAGTTATTGTCTATATCTGGAGTTGTATTTGGTGGTGTATATGTATATCCTGCATAATTTGTTATAGCCTTAACTGCTCCTTCAACAAAGTCATCTAAATTATTCTTTAATTTATTTGCATCAACTTTATTGTCAATAAATCCATATTCAACTAATATTGGTTCTGTTTGTCCTGTTAATCTTTGAATATAGTAATAATCTTTACTAGGATCCTCTGGCAAGCGTCTTTGATATACTTTTCGTTTCTTTTGACCAGCTTCTCCTATTTCATTTAATACAGCTTTGGCTAAGGTGTCATTATTTCTTAATGCATAAACTACTTCAGCACCTTCGCCACCTCGTGGGTTTATTTACCATTAGTAATATATTTTATCTTTTTACTTTTGTTCCACAATTCTTTATTTTGTTGTACAAAAGTAATTTTATTTTATTATATATTTTTCTAAAAGTTCTTTTTTATGAGAATATATTTGATTATACGATAATTTAGCAATCAAATCATTCCATTTTATAGCTTCGTCATCATCAATTGTTATAACATTTTTATCTAGATATTTTTCTTGTTTTGAAACCATTAGTGCTAATGATGGTGAAATAGGATAGTATAATTCGAATTCAGTTGGTATACCATCAAAATCACTGTGAAAGTTTATTACAGGTTGATCTGAAGTTATAAAATTACAATTTTCATTTTTTAACAAACAGACTTGATATTTTTCTTGAAATAGTGATAAACCTATTTTAAATGCAATACTATGGCGAATTAAAAACCATATATTATTTCCTCTTATATCAGGATCATTTAATTCTAAACACATTTTATTCGTGTTCTCTTTAATTTTTTTTGTTCGACAATATTGTTCTGCAATTGCATGAAAAAATTGCATAGAATTAATTTCATTTTCTAAAAAAGAAAAGTCTTCTTTATATAATAGATTTAATGTTTGTTTTAATCTATCTTCTACCATGCAATTAAAGTACTTTTCTTCGCTTTGTCTTGCAAACTCAATTATTTCATTTTTTGTTGTGCTATTTGAAATATTATAAGCTTCTTTTAGTTCCCTGTTGAGTTTTTCATATATATGCATTAAACTATCACAAGAATTTTTTGCAAAATATTTCCCCATTTCAATTTCTTTATCAGTACATAGTTTGAATTCATAAAAATAATTTTCTTTCCCTATATTCATAATGTTTGTTAAAAATATTTTTTTATTATTACTTAAACAGTAAATCTTTTTTTGTTGAGTCCATGGTTTTAAATATTTTCTATAAACATAATGTGGTTGTTTTGTAATATTTGACATTAAATAATCACCTATAAATATTATACATTATTCTTTGCCTTTTCTACCATAAGGATTTCTTGCTAAATTTCTATTTTCATATTTAAAAGTAACTTCTTGTACTACATCATATTTATATTTAATAGTGATATTTCTATCTTTATCAATCACTATCTTGTCTATAAGAATATTCATCAATTCTTTTTTAGGTTTGTTTAAATCTAATAGCTTTTTTATCTTTTTTGTATAATTTGGTAAAATACTACTTTTATTTTTAATTTTATATTTTTTTACTTGCTCATTTTCAATAATTTCATTTATCTGTTTTAATTTACTTTCTGATTCACTAGCTAATACTTTATAAGTATCTACCGAAATTATTTCATCACACCTATCATTATACAAAGTTGCTAATCTATTAGTGATTTTATCTTTTTCAATTTGTAATTCCTTGATAACTTTATCTATATCAGTTGTTTCTTTATAAATATTTTTAACAACTTCATTATTTAATTCATTTACATCTAGTTCTTTAATTAATTTAGATACTGATTTATTAATTTGTTCTAAAATTTGTTCTTCTAAATAATTATACGGATAAAAATGTGAATAGCATCTTCCTCTTACAGGATCTCTAGAATATCTATTACAATTAACTGACCAATAATCTAATTTTTTCCTATAAAGTACAGTTAATCTGTTTTGACATTCTTTGCAAAATAATTTTCCTTCTAGCAATCTTTTTTCTCTGTTTGTCTTAACTTCATAATTTCTAGTATTTCTTTTTCTTAAAGTATTAACATAATTAAATGTATCTTTATCTACTAGTGCCTCATGGGTATTTTCAACTATTATCCATAACTTTTCATCTAAAGTTATTTTCTTTTTTGATTTATAATTAACTTTTGTTTGAGTATGTTGTACTAAATCACCAGTATAAATTCTATTACATAGAATCTTTTTTACTGTGGAAATATTCCAATTATCTCTATCAATTAATCTTGATGAATAATTAGTCTTTTTATAGCCACTTGGTGTTGGAATTCTTTCTTTATTAAGTCTATTTGCTATTTCAGTAGGTCCAATCCCATCTGCTCTCCATTTAAATATATTTTTAACAATTGGCGCAGTCTCTGGATTGAGAATTAAATGTCCTTTATCTTCTGGATCTCTCATATATCCAAAACAGGGTAAACTTCCAACAAATTTTCCATTTTTTCTTTTTTCATTTAAAACATTTCTAATCTTAACAGAGTTTTGTTTACTATAATAATCATTACAAGCAATTATAAAAGTTGATGAATCATTACTAGCTTGATTTTTAAAACTATCGTAAGATTCCAATATTGAAATAAACCTTATATTATTTTCTGGAAAAAATGTTTCAATATAGTAACCTGTCATAACATGATCTCTACCTAATCTAGATAAATCTTTAACTATGACACAGTTAATTTTTTTATTATTTATATCTTCTAACATTTTTTGAAATCCTGGTCTTTCAAAATCAGTTCCAGAATATCCATCATCAACATATTCTTTAACTAAGTTAAAATTATTGTTTTTAACGAAACTCCTTAGCAATTCTTTTTGATTAATTACACTTTCACTATCAGATTCATATTTTTTATCTTTATCTTCTTGAGATAATCTTATGTAGATTCCAACATTGAAATCTACTCCAGTTAAGTAAGTATTATACATTTATCCTCCTTTTCTTCTTACTTAATTGGGTATTAAGACTCATCCATGATAGCATCATCTTATTAGATATGCAAATCATTAATTAGATGAATCTCCTTTTTCTTCTTTTATTATCTCTTCAATTAGATATTTTAAAATAAGATCTTTAAATGTAGTGTTAGTCAAATAGGCATCCTCCATTATTAAACCACCTATTTAAATTTATGTTTAAATTATTTATTATTGATATTTTTTCGTACATATATC
>CATKYP010000111.1 GCA_949840855.1 uncultured Bacilli bacterium
TATATTATTTGAGATAACTGATAAAAAATTACTAGATAAAACAGGAGGAGTTGTTCAAGGAATGAGTGGTTCGCCAATTATACAGAATAAAAAAATAGTTGGTGCTGTTACTCACGTTATAGTAAATGATACAACAAAGGGCTATGGTATTTTTATTACTACTATGCTTGAAGAAGGAGATAGTTAATATTAGAGAAGGGAAAGTAAAAAAACTTTCTCTTTTGGTATAAAATTTAAAAAACTATTGATACTATTAATGGTGATTTAGATGGATATAGAAGAAAGTTTAATAATTGTATTTAAATGTTTGGCATCCATTTTTGCTTTATTTATAGTTACTAAAATAATTGGTAAAAAACAGGTGTCTCAACTTAGTTTGTTTGATTACGTTATTGGAATATCTATTGGTAACTTTATAGCCGAAATGGTAGTAAATAAAGAAGTTAATTTTTTTGATGGTGTTTTAGCAATGCTCACATTTGGTATTGTTTCTTATATTGTATCTTATATTTCTATGAAGAGCATAAGTTTTAGAAGATTAATTATAGGAGTTCCTACTATAATTGTAGAAGATGGAAAAATAATTGAATCAGGTCTTAAAAAGACAAATATTGATATTAATGATTTTTTAGAGCAATGTAGAATACAAGGATATTTTAATATTGATGATATTAGTTATGCTATAATGGAAGCTAGTGGAGACATTAGTATTCTTTCTAAAAGTAAGGCAACACCAGTTACAAGAAGTGATATGAAAGTTAAAGGAAAAACAGAAGTTCTTACTGCTAACTTAATTATTGATGGTGAGATGTTAGAAAGGAATATAAAGGGTTGTAATTTAACTATTAATAAAGTTAGAGATGAAATGAGAAAGCAAGGATATTCTGATGTTAATCAAATACTGCTTGCAATATACTCTAATAATCAAATTATATTTTACGAAAAGGATGTAGATACAAAAAATCATTCACTTTTAGAATGATTTTTATCTTTTATATTTATTATAATAACTTAGTGATTTTTGATAAGCTTTATCTTGATCTTGTATATAATATGGTGTAGATAGACATACTTGATCAATAATTGTTATTTCTTTTTCTAAATTATCAATTATTTGATAATTATCCGCTCTCATAACTTTGCTATTTGCAAATCTCTCTTTTTCATATTTGCTTTTGAAAATTAGAAGCTTTTCTAAGCTTTTTTCTTTTTTACATAGGTATACAGTTTTATTTGAAGTTTGATAATCACTTATATTAGCTAACTCGAATTGATATTTTTTTAAAAGATAGAGAATAAATGGTTTTCTTTGCTTACTTATAGTTGCTAAATTATAAATATTTTCATCAAGACATAGTTGTATCCAGCTAGAAATTAAAAGTGATGCTATACCTTGGTTTCTATATGTATCATTTACTCCTACTCCAATGAAGTTACTTTCGTGATTAAAAAAGTCTATATAAAAATAAAGAAATCCTTGATTGATCAATTTTTTATTGCCATCGATTACTTTTGCTCTTAAATAGTATCTATCTTTTATATCTGTATCACAATGATACTTTGATAATAATATTATTTGTTGTAAGTCATTATAAAAAAGGTTATTTTTAAATAGGATTTTTTCATTATATTCTAGTTTCTTTATCATTACGATTGACACCTCTTTCGATGTTGCTTATTATAATATATTTATTTGGATATGTCAAAATTTGTAATAACAATATAATAATCTTCATATATAATTTAGATAAAATAAATTATAAACATTCCAAAGAATCCTATAGCCATACCAATTAGTAAAATTAATGAAACTATTTTAACTAACTTTTTATTCATAATTACACCTCTTATTTTATTATAAGATAAATGTAGGAAAAAGTAAAATGAAAACTTTAATAACAAGTTTATATGAGTCATAGTATTTTGTAGGTGATAATAATGGATACTACTAAATATAGAAAAGAATATAGTAAAAATAAGAGAAGAAAATTATTTAAGTTACTCATTTATGTTGTGATAATTAGTGCGATAATTGGTGTGTTTTATGTAGCTGTAATATCTAAAAATGAAAAGGATTTAGTTAAGACAAGCTTTGATGCTTATTTTAAAAATATAAAAACTGGTGATACCAATTCTTCTATGATTCTTATTAATAATGTTATTAATAATATTGTATTGACCTTTATCGTATGGATACTTGGTATATCAATTATAGGTATACCTGTTAGCATAGTTTATTTGATTTTTAAAAGCTTTGTTCTAGGCTTTACTATTAGTAGCTTGATCTATACTTATTCATTTAAAAACTTAATACCAATTATTATTTACATTGTACCATTTTTAGTTAATTTATTTGTTATATTTATAATTACATTTTATGCAATTAATTTTTCTAAAATGTTGTATCTATTTTTATTTAAGAAAAAGGATGTTAATTTAAAACGAATGAGTGTAGTTTATTTAAAGTTCTTATTTGTTGCTATAATAATTCTTTTTGTCAGTTCTCTTGTCTCTAGTTATCTAGTTCCGTTTCTTTTAAAAACTTTTACAAATTTGGCGCTTTAAGGTATAATTAGTGGGTGAGGGGAAGTGCTTTAAATGAATAAAAAAACAGTAGTAGTAGGAATGAGCGGAGGAGTAGACTCTTCTGTTGCTGCTATTCTTTTAAAAGATCAGGGATATGATGTTATAGGATTATTTATGAGAAATTGGGATAGTTCTATTAATAATGATATTTTAGGTAATCCTAGTATGGATAACGATGATATTTGTCCACAAGAGAAAGATTATAATGATGCTTTGGCCGTGTGTGAAAAGCTTGGAATAGAGCTTCATAGAATTGACTTTGTAAAAGAGTATTGGGATTATGTATTTAAATATTTTTTGGACGAATTAAAAAAAGGACGTACTCCTAATCCTGATATTATGTGTAATAAGTATATTAAATTTGATTTATTTGCTAAAGAGGCAGAAAAGTTGGGCGCAGATTTTATTGCGACAGGTCATTATGCTAAAATAGAAAATGGATATTTAAAAAAATGCAAAGATATTAATAAAGATCAAACTTATTTTTTATCACAAGTATCTAAAAAGCAGTTAAAAAATGTTTTATTTCCTTTAAGTGATATATTAAAACCTGAAGTTAGAGAAATAGCTTCAGAATATAATCTTGCTACAGCTGATAAAAAAGACTCAACAGGTATTTGTTTTATAGGAGAAAGAAATTTTAAAAACTTTCTTAAAAATTATTTGCCTAATTTAAGTGGTGATATTATAGATATTGAAACAAAAGAAAAATTAGGTGAACATATTGGTCTTATGTATTATACTATTGGTCAACGTAAGGGGCTTGAAATAGGGGGTACGAAGAATAAACTTTTTGTTGTAGGAAAAAATTTAAGAGAGAATATATTATATGTGTGTGAAGGAGAAAATAATCCTTATTTATATTCAGATAGTTGTGTAGTTGAAGAAATTAATTTTAATTGCAATTTAAGACCAAGAGAGTGTAGTGCAAAATTTAGGTATCGTCAGGAAGATAACGATGTTTCTCTAGAATATTTGAATAATGGAGAAATTATAGTTAGATATCCTCAAAAAATTAAGAGTGTTACACCAGGACAAGCTTGTGTATTTTATAAGGATGATATTTGTATTGGTGGAGGAATTATTAAAGAAGTAAGATATGAAGATAAAAAACTGTGGTATTTATTATAATATATTACTTCTTTAATAAATTTTAATTATTTATCTCCTATAACTGTAAATTTACACTGTCAAATTTTTTTGAAAATGTCAGTAAAATCATTTTGAGAAAATGACAGTAGGAGATAATAGACTACTAACTTC
>CATKYP010000112.1 GCA_949840855.1 uncultured Bacilli bacterium
AGTTTAGAAGAAATTGATAATTATGTATATGAAAGAGAGCTAAGAAAAAAGAGTATTTCTTTAATTGCAGGAGTAGATGAAGTGGGACGTGGTCCATTAGTTGGTCCAGTTGTTGCTTCTTGTGTAATATTACCAGAAAAATTTGAACTAGAAGGACTAACAGACTCTAAAAAACTTAGTGAGAAAAAAAGAAATTTTTTGTATGAAAAAATCAAAGAGCAAGCACTAGGAATAGGAATAGGTATAATAGATGAGAAAAAAATAGACGAAGTAAATATTTACGAAGCGACCAAACTAGCAATGATTGAATCTATTAACAATTGTCCTATAACACCTCAACATATTTTAATTGATGCTATGCCTCTTGATATAAATATTCCTACTACTTCAATAGTAAAAGGTGATTTAAAAAGTATTACAATATCAGCCGCTAGTGTGGTAGCTAAAGTAACAAGAGATAAAATGTTATATGTTCTTGATGATAAATATCCAATGTATGACTTTAAAAATAACAAAGGCTATCCCACAAAAAAACATTTAGAAGCAATAGAGAAATACGGCATTTTAAAAGAACATCGAAGAAGCTATAAACCAGTAGCAGACTATTTAGAAAAAAAACAAAAAAATTTCTGAAAAGATACATATTTAGAATATAACTCTTATAATATATTAGAAAAGAAGTTGACAGAATAACAATTTATTAGTATAAATTTAATAGATAAGGAGAATTGCATGAGTAAGAATTTAGTTATTGTAGAAAGTCCTAGTAAAAGTAAAACGATAGGCAAATACTTAGGAGATGATTATAAAGTTGTTTCCAGTGTAGGTCATATAAGAGATCTTGCAACAACAGGACAGTATGGACTAGGAGTTGATATAGAAAATGGGTTTACTCCAAATTATACTAACGTAAAAGGAAAAGCAAAATTAATAAAAGAATTAAAAAAAGATGTTAAAGAAAGCGATATAGTCTATCTGGCTTCCGATCCGGATCGTGAAGGAGAAGCAATCGCTTGGCACTTAAAAGATGCCCTAGATATAGATGATGAACAATATAAAAGAGTATTATTCAACGAAATAACTCATGATAAAGTACTTGAAGCAATAAAAAATCCAACAGTTATTGACAATAATTTGGTTAAAAGTCAAGAAACTAGAAGAATTTTAGATCGTATTATAGGTTTTAGATTAAGTAAACTATTACAATCAAAGATAGGTGCTAAATCAGCTGGTAGAGTTCAAAGTGTCGCCCTAAAACTAATCGTTGATAGAGAACGTGAAATAAATGCTTTTCAAAAAGAAGAGTATTGGACAATTAGTGCTAATTTTTCTACACCTGAATTTACATCAGATCTATTCAAATATCTTGATAACGATGTAAAAATAGAAAATGAAAGTCAAGCAGACGAAATAATTTCAAAACTAACTGATACATTCAAAGTAGAAAGTATTGTTAAAAAAACCCAATCAAAAAATAGTAAGTATCCATTTATTACCAGTACTTTACAACAAGAAGCCTCAACTAAATTAGGATTTCCTGCAAAAAAAACAATGTCACTAGCACAAAAATTATATGAAGGTATAGATTTAAAAGACGAAACAGTAGGATTAATTACCTACATGAGAACAGACTCAGTGAGATTAAGTGAAGACTATACTAAAAGTGCCTTTGCATATATTGAGAATACTTATGGCAAAGACTACATTGGTTACATAAAAAAGGGTAAAAAAACTGAAAATGTTCAAGATGCTCACGAGGCAATAAGACCAACAAGCATAAATAGGACTCCAGAATCAATAAAAGAATATTTATCATCAGATGAATATAAACTATATAAACTTATATATATAAGAACTTTAGCTTCTCTTATGAAAGATGCTAAAGTCGACAAAACAACAATTATTTTAGATAATAATAATTATAAATTCAAAACTACAGGGCAAACCTTAATATTTCCAGGTTATTTAAAAATATATGCTGAATATGAAGCTAGTGAAGATAAGATTCTACCTGACATAGTAGAAAATGAAAGTTATAATAGTGAAGACATTGTAAAAGAACAACATTTTACCAAACCTCCTGCAAGATATAGTGAAGCTAAACTAATACGTGAAATGGAAGAGTTAGGAATAGGTAGGCCATCAACTTATGCTAAAACAATAGATACACTAAAAGAAAGAAACTATGTAGAATTAGTTGATAAAAAGTTTGCGCCTACTGATACAGGCATCGAAACAACTGATAAATTGCAAGAGTTTTTCTCTGATTTAATAAATATTAAATATACAGCTAGTATGGAAAACGACTTAGATAAAATCGCAGATGGCGATCTTATTTGGAATAGTGTTTTAAAAGAATTTTATGAATTATTTGAACCACGTGTTAAAGATGCTTTTCAAGATATGGAGAAAAAAACTCCTGTTGCAACTGGTGAAAATTGTCCAAACTGTGGTAATCCTTTAGTAATCAGAAATGGAAGATATGGGGAATTCGTTGCCTGTTCTAATTATCCAGAATGTAAATATATAAAACAAGAAGAAATAGAAGAAACAGAAATTATGCCTTGCCCAGATTGTGATGGTAAGATTATTGAGAAAAAAACAAGAAAGGGCAAAATATTTTATGGATGTAACAATTATCCTAAATGCAAATTTGCATCTTGGGATAAACCATTAGAAGAAAAATGCCCAAACTGTGGCAGTTACTTAGTAGAACACGGGAAAAAAATAAAATGTAGTAAATGTGACTATGAAAAATAAAACAACTGAAAGTAGGTAGTAGGATGTTAGCAAATTTAACTCTAATGTATTCAAAAAACGCAAAAGTTAATCTTATTAAAGAAAAAGAGCTAATAGAAATAGATAATGTAACCTCATCATTTTTAAATGAAGATGATTTAAAGAGTAGTGAAAATTTTAAAGAAAAAGTAGAAGCATTTTATAGAAGATATTACAATTATTCAAAAAAAATAGAAAGCAAAGAAGAAAAAAAAGGCTATCTTGTAATTACTTTTACTGATGATAAAGCAGAAAATATAATAAGTCCAATATATAGTAAAGATAAAAATAAGTTAAATATAATTTATCTTGTTAATAAAATAGACAGAGTTTTAAAAGAGAAAAAAGATAAAGAACTAATATTAAAAATATATAGAGAAGAAGACTTTCTAAAAACAGATTATAATTATGCTGCAAATAATATTGGACATTGTTTACAATTAATTAATACATATGGTGTATCAAAAACTACAATTAAACAATATAATAAATTGATAAAGATAATAAAAGATACTATTCTAATTAATTATGCTGCAAAAAAAGATGAATTTCCAACTAGTTCATATTTTCATGCTAGAAAAATAGATGACATAATAAGTAAAAAAGGTTATGGTTATATAAAACCAGTTGATATTAGAATTAAAACTAACAGCACTCTTTTATCACAAAAAAACTATAAGATTGAAAAAGAGCCCAGTTCCAAAAGAAAAGAAAGTCATAACAGTATAGGAGACTATTATTTGGATTATCTTTATGAGGATAGAGAGGAAAAAAGATGGAGAAAAAAATAGAATCCTTTATAGATTACCTAATCTACCAAAAAAGTTATTCTTCATATACTGCAAAAAATTATGAGATAGATTTAAAATCTTATCAAGAGTATTTAGAAAGAGAATGTATTAACTATTTAAAAATTGAATACTCAGATATTAGATTTTTGTTCGTTAAAATATTCAGGCTGCAGTCTGCGTCAATAACGGTCCGCAGATCCTTCACCTCTCCGTCCACCTCCCCGGCG
>CATKYP010000113.1 GCA_949840855.1 uncultured Bacilli bacterium
ATCACCGTCTTTCTTTGTATATTAATAATATTTATAATTATACCATAAAAAAAGACAGAGCTCATATAGGATTTGCCTCGAATCTAAATCTAATAACAGCTTCCATCATTGTCACTTTTTTCTTTAATTATCCTAACCATTTATTATAAAATGCCATTACTCCTAAAATGGCCCCTACAATAGTTGCTACTAAGGTTGTTACAATTAGTATCGGATTTTCTTAAAATAATTTTTTTAAATCTTTCATTTAGCATTTTTCCTTTCTACTCCAAAGTAATACACATTGAAACTAGCATAAATGCAAACATAAATATTATATACTTGATAGTTTTAGAAATTTATTTATTGTCTTTTCTTAAATCAAATAATGTTTTATTAATATTCATTTTATTTTACTTTTTTTGATTTACTTTTTTCTAGTACTATCGCTATAAATGATATTATTAAAAATAATCCTGTATAATTTATAAAAATATCTTGATAGGCAGATTTATGAAGTGGCTCTCTAAAACCAGTTAGCCAAATATAAAAGAAAGTAAGCAACATTGTTGGAATATAAGTTACTATCATTCTAATAAGTGAATTCTTAATAGGCAATTTTGTTGCCATTTTATAAGCAATAATACCTATTAAAACTATTAATGATCTATCAATTTCGTGCCAATTTCCATTAGGATCTGAATATGTACCATTTATTAAATAAGCAATACTATTTACTAAAGTTGCTATTGTGTATATAAAACAATACATAAATACTGACTCTTTAAGCCAGCTATTCCAAATTTTTTTCATATTATCTTCCTTTCTTTAGTTATCAACCAACTTACGCAATATACAAGCTTGTTCCTCTACTTATTTTATAACTTTACAAAAAGTTTTTTCGAAATTATTAGTTCTTTCTATAGGTATAATGCTATTATCATTGGTACAAAAAATATCATTTTCATTAAAGTACTGATCACCAGGATTAGTATAAGGATCATAGTATTCTAGATATCTTGTAATCATACCTCTCCATTCATATTCTGAAATATTTTTTTCTAGATTTTTAAAGTACTCCATATCATAAGCATCTTTTTTTAGCATTTTTGCTATTTTAAGACGACGCCCTGTTTTAATTTTATCATAATCTGAAATCATATGATTATAAGAACTGTACTCATAATTAGGTTTATAAGAATATGTATCTGTTACTCCAGCATATACATAATCTTTTTCTCTTGATAATGCTAAATAATCCCAAATAAAAGGTATTTCTTTTTTGCACAATCTTTTGTTAAGATCTAAACTGTAACTTCCCCACTTTTTTGTATTACTATCTAATATTGCCATACTATTATACATAAAGTTTTTAAAAAGTTTACAATCTCTATCTTTTGGAATTTGCATTTTTTCTCCTTTTTTAAGATTTATAATATACCAATTACTTCCATCATAGTCTACTAAAGAACATTCCTCTGAAAATGTCGTAGCTTCTTCAAAAAAACTATTATCAAATAAAATATTTCCTTCTAAATTTGTATAAAAATATAACTGTAATTTGTCACCTCTTTTATAGCAATTAAGTCTCCACAAACATATATTATTATCAACAGAATCAAGAATCGCACTACCATAAAAATGCATACTATATGTATTAGAAGCAATATCATCATAGCTCTTTGCTAACATAGCTCTAGCATTATCAGTAACTCTTTTAATTAGCTCTTCATTAGTTCTGATTTTAAAATTAAATTCAAAATTTTTCATAAATTTCATCTCCTACAAATATACTATTCCCTTTTTGTCCTTAACTGTTTATATAGTAACATTTAATATTTTCATTTGCAATACTTTTTTATTTCTCATTAAAAAAATTTAATGTATATTCAAATGCCTTTGATATTTCATTGTATAATGAATGAGAAACATTTAAATAAATATTTTTTATATTATTATTTCTACAAAACTCATCATTATATTTTATATCAAGTATTTTATCTTGAGTTCCAGATAAGCAAAGTATTTTATCATTAAACTTCTTTAATCCTACAGGAGGAAATTCTTGACATTCATATATCATTTTTTTACAAAATAAGAAATTTTTGGCGCTAATAATAGCAAACCCATTTTCTTTTAGTGAACCATTTCTATAGGCTTTTACAATATCTTTACCGAAAATAGAATTATTATTTAAAAACCAACATTGTAGTGGATATAAGCACGGACTGTATAAGACTAGTTTTCTGGGAATAATATCGTTTTTAGATAAATAGTTACTTAATACAGTTACTCCATATGAAAATGCTAAAAAGCTTTTATTATCTTTATTTATCTTTTAATGTTCTACTACTTTAGGTAATTCCATAGTACTCTTTGAAAGAGTAACATCAAAGTTATTTTCTTCACTATTTCCATGCCCAGAAAAATCAAATAATACAACTTTGTAATCTTTTTTCATCAACTTAATTGCTAATTCTTGGAAATAGGTATCTTACAATGTTCTTACTTTTCTACATTCAGTAATTCCATGACAAAATATAATAGTAGATTTAATTTTGTCTCGAGTGTAAGTCTCAATAAATAATTTTTCATTGCTTTCATTGAAAATATTTAATTCGTTAATTATTATATTACCTCTTTATATAATATTATGAAAATCATCTTACTCCTTTTAATTTTAACTTTTCATTTTCTTTTACAAGCTCTCTAATCATATTATTCATTACTTTTTCAGGAGAACTCATCAATGTCTTTGTATCTATATAGGCAACATATATTTGTTCTTTTTCTCCTTCTAACTTTGCATAGAAATCTTCAATATGAATAATTTCGTTCGATAAATAGTTGGGAAGAAGAAAGGCATTTATTATACTTATTTTATTATTTGATAACTTTCTTTTTATATATTGCTCATATCTACTTTGTTTAAAAATATCATATTCGTTAGGAAATTTTCCTATGCTATAATATTTAGCATCTAGTATAAACAAATAATCTTCATAACCTTTATAATTTTTTATAATTGTATCTGGTATTTGTGGATTTACCTTAATACTTTTATTTATCTTATTGTCTTTTAAATAGAAATAACCTGCCTTTGGATAATACTCTTTCTTTTCTACATCTTTTATGCCAACTACATCTATCATTTCTTGCCATATATATTGAAATTCTTTGTATTTTATTTTTATATTTTCTTTAGCTATTTTCTCAAAATCTGTATTTTTTATAAATTCAAGTAAATTATTTAAAATTCCTATTTTTGAGTCTTGATTGATTTTTTTTAATTCTGAATTTATTATTTCAATCATTTGTAATTTTTTAAATCTTTTATTTATATTAGGTTTATATGAAAAATCAAATAAAAATCCTATTGTTTTAGATATTTGTAAAAGACAATATTTTTGTATTTCTTGAATATTTTCCGTAAAAGCATAATTTATATACTCTTTATAAATATTTTTATATAATATCCCTTTATTTAAATACAGTTGAGGGATATTTATTGTTCTTTTCCAATTTATATGACCTTTACAATTTAATTTACACTCTTTTTGTCTTTCTTGATAAAGACCATATTTAAAAAAATCTTCCATAACATTAATAGCACTAAAAATATTAATGTTTACTTCAACATTTTTTTCTATATTATAGTCAATATAAGTCTTTTTAGTAAGAAGTTTTAATAATTTTATTATCTCTTTTTTTATTTCAACTCCTCGATGGTCAGAGCCTATAAAAATTTTCATTATTTTTTTCTCCTAATTTGTATTTATTTTTTTAATTCAAGATATGCTCCCCAAAAAGAAAGATC
>CATKYP010000114.1 GCA_949840855.1 uncultured Bacilli bacterium
GTTATTGTATTTATATCTATAATTATATTAAGTCCTGTATTTTTATTAATAGCATTATTTATAAAGATGAGTTCAAAAGGTCCGATTATTTATAAACATAAGAGGGTTGGAAAAGATGGAAGCGATATATATCTTTATAAGTTTAGAACTATGGTTAGTGATGCTGATAATTTTTCTAAATATTTTACTGAAGAACAAATGATAGAATTTAAGAAAAATTATAAATTAGATAATGATCCAAGAGTCACAAAGCTTGGCAAGATTCTTAGGAAAACATCTCTTGATGAAATTCCACAGCTTTTCAATATCTTAAAAGGTGAAATGGCACTTATTGGACCTAGACCTGTTTTGGAAAAGGAACTTGAATATTTTAAGAACAAAAAAGATTTAGTACTATCAGTACTACCAGGACTTACAGGTTGGTGGGCTTGTAATGGTAGAAGTTGTACAACATATGATGAGAGAGTAGAATTAGAAGCATACTATGCTAAAAATATATCTTTAAAATTAGACATTAAAGTTTTCTTTAGAACAATTATTGTAGTATTACAAGGAAGAGGCGCTAAATAGAGTAAATAGTTAGTACTAAAGAAAATTGTAAAACTATATGCTTATATTTAGTATTTGCATATAGTTTTTTTTAGAAAGAGGTAGGTTTATGAGTATAGATATTATATGCCCTTTATATAATGCTGAGAGATACGTTGAAAATTTAAATACATCTTTACTTTTTCAGGAGAATGTTAATATTAAGACAATTAATTACATTTTAACCAAAAGTGGTGATAAAACAGAAGAGTTTTTGAAGAAAAATAATTGTTCTTATATAACAATTAATAAAAAAGATTTTTCACACAGTTTAGTAAGGGAAAGTGCAGCTTATAAGTGTAGTTCTGATATCTTGGTTTTTATCACTCAAGATGTTATAATAAAAGATAAGAATTGGCTTTACGAGTTAACTAAGGATATTACTAAAACTGGTGATATAGTAGCTACTTATTCTAGACAACTTCCTAATGATAATGGTATTGAAAGATATACAAGAGAGAAAAATTATCCTAATAATTCCTCTATAGTTTCAAAAGATGATGTAAACAGATTAGGGCTTAAAACATTTTTCTTCTCTGATGCTAGTTCTGCTGTTAGAAGAGATATATTCGTTGAACTTAATGGATACGATAGAAAGAATTTACCTACTAATGAAGATATGTATATTGCATATAAAATTATTATGGCAGGTTATAAGATTAAATATTGTGCTAATTCGGTTGTTTATCATTCTCATAACTTCTCTTTAAAAGAGGTATATAATCGATATAAACTTACAGGTATATTTTTTAAAGAAAATGATTATTTAGACCAGTATGGAACTAATAAAGCTGGAGGCAGTTTAGCGAAATACGTTTTGAAAAGGGCAGTTGAAGAGAAAAACTTTAAAGTATTAGTGAGATATCCTTTTGATATGTTAGCAAGGATTATTGGAATGAAAGTGGGGAAGAGATAGTGGACAAGTTAGTATCAGTTATAATGCCTACTTATAATAGAGGTTATATAATAGAAAATGCTATAAATTCTATATTAAGTCAAAGTTACTCTAATATAGAACTTATAATAGTTGATGATTGTTCGACTGATAATACAGAAGAAGTAGTGAAGAAGTATAATGATGCAAGACTTTTTTATTATAGATTAGATAAAAATAGTGGTGCTAATGCTGCCAGAAATTATGGTATTGAGAAGTCTAAGGGTAGTTATATTACTTTTCAAGATAGTGATGATGTTTCAGAGAAAAATAGGATATTTGAGCAAGTTAATTGTATAATAAATAATAATGTTTATTGGACATTTTCCAGTTTTAAACGAATAAATAATAAGAAAAGTACAATTGTTCCTAATTCTTATATTGAATCTGATGATATTTTAGATAAATTACTTTATGGAAATTTTATTACTACTCAATGTATACTAGGTAAGAGAGAAATATTTGATGATATTAAATTTGATATTAGTCTTCCAAGATTTCAGGATTGGGATTTAGCGATTAGACTTGCTAATAAGTATAAATGCTATCATCTAAATAAAGTCTTAAATAATGTTTACTTACAAAGTGATAGTATTACTAAGAATCCAAAAAAGGGGGAGGATGCTTTAATTATAATTTCTGATAAGTATAGTGATATTATGAATAATAAGCATATAGCTAGAATATATTGTAGAATTGCAATATTTAAAATGCTACAAGACAAAGATGCTACAAAGTACTTTAATAAGTGTATAAATATATCTAGTGATATCAAATATAAAATGATATATTTACTATAGAGTGTGTATTTAGCTATTAAAAAATAATTAATATGGAGGAGTTATGTCTAATTATTTGATTATATTATTACCTTTTTTATTGACTATCTTTAAAAAAAAGTCTAAGTTATTATTCTTTTTAATATTAATTTTAATGTTTATATTAATGGGATATAATTATTATAATGCAGATTATTATATGTATGCTAGGCTTTATAATAGTTATGGGCTTACTTCTACATTTACATTTACAGAGGGTTTATTTCAACTTATGTGTCATTTCTTTTATAAAATAGGATTTAGTTATCAGCAATTTTTAGGGTTTTATTCTTTTATTTGTCTTTTTATAATATCTCTAACATTATCAAGGGTATCTAAATATCGCAGTTTAGCAGTTTCTATGTATTTTATCTGTCCATTTTTTGTTGATGCAGTACAAATAAGACATTTTCTTGCTTCTTGTTTGATTTGTTATGGACTTACATTTTTATTACTTGAAAATGATAATAATAAAAAAAATATTATTAAATATATTGCTTTAAATGTAATAGCATGTGGATTTCATACTTCTGCTTTTATTTATTTTGTATTTTTGTTATATCCAGCTTTTAAGAAAAAGAAAATTAAAGATACTTTTATCTTGTTCTTTGTGATAGCTGTTATTGCAACCTTATTGATGCGTTCAAAAATATTTATAAATATTCTTAATTATATTGTTCCATCAAGTAAAATGGAAGCTTATTTTTTAACAGGAAAGTATGTTTCAAAATCATTTGTTATTTCGATATTGTTTGTTATAGTGCAATGTGTTCCAATAGGGGCAATGTTATTTTTAAAGAATTTTTTTAAAGGACAAGAGAAAAATGCAGATGTGAAATTTTTGGATTCTGTTATTATTTTAAATATTTTATTATTAATTACGATGCCATTATATTTTTACTCTTATGAGTTTGTTAGATTATTTAGAGGAATATTATTAATTAATTATATTGCTATTACTAATTTACTAGGAGAGAAATTACGTAAAAATGATTTTGCTGTTTTACCAATAATGGGACTTTTATCATTAAGTATGTTTATGGTATTCTTTATATTAAATGGTACATTTGATGCAACAGTACAAGCAATTTTGGAGTTTAATTCTATTTTTGAGAGGTGGTAATATGTATAAGTTTTCTTTTGTTATTCTACATTACTGTACTATTGAAGATACATTTAAAAGTATAGATTCAATATTAAAGTTAAATTGTAAATATAAAATAGACATAGTTGTTGTAGATAATAATTCTCCTAATAATACAGGTGAGATTTTAAAACAAAAGTATAGTGAATTTGATAATATTCATATAATAATCAATAAGGAAAATTTGGGGTTTGCAAGAGGCAATAACGTTGGTTTTTTATATGCAAAAAATGAACTAGAAGCAGACTTTATTGTTATGATTAATAATGATGTTTATATAATGAATAATGATTTTTGT
>CATKYP010000115.1 GCA_949840855.1 uncultured Bacilli bacterium
ACACGACCTCCTTCTTTGATTTGATATTATATCACATCGTTCGAAATTTCGTGTCTATATATCTATACTAACACCAAAACAATTGGAAATACATATTTAATCTAAATGATAGATTAAGAACTGTACTTAAAGATTTTAATGATTATATTGAATGTTTTAATGACTGCTCTGTCCAAAATTATTTTCTAGATAATGGTTATAAATACAAAAATCATAAATTTAATATAATAAAATTTACTGAAATCAAAAAGAAAAAAACAACTAATTTCCATTATATTACCAACTTAAACGTTAATAATAGTAATATTAAAGAAATTGTTTGTTTGGGTAGGAATCGTTGGAAAATTGAGAATCAAGGATTTTATAATCAGAAACACAGGACTTTTGACATTACACATTTAAACTCTAGAAATGATATTGCTCTTAAAAACCATTATTTCTTTATTCAAATTGCCCATACGATTAGACAATTGCTAGAATTAGGTAACTTATTAACAAAGTCTTTAAAGCTGAAAATAAAAGAAGTAAGTCGCATTCTCTTATACAACCTTACTTCATTACCCTCAGATCTTAACAACTTAGAAACAAATTTTCAGTTAAGATTTGATGATTAAATTATACACCATTTGTTCTTTGAATGCACTACTTTTTTGAAAAAATTTTTTTGTGAACTTCACTTCTTTTTGTCGTGCTCTAAAAACTTAGTTCTTTGAGAAGAAAAAAATATTTGTTGTGTATTTTTGTCAATATTTTTATATTCTCTCTTTTGAATCTTTTTTACTCTTTTTTACTGAAAAAATTATAAAAAAAGTGAGAAAATTTACATTTTTATTAATTTTTAATAAAAGGATACTTGAAATAAAGTATCTTTTTTCGTGCATAAAGAAAGGAGAAATGATATATGAATTTAAATTATGCAATATTTAGAAGTGAATCAATTTATACTATTAATGATTTAGCACAAATAGGATCACATAATAAAAGAGAAAAGAAAGCTTATCAATCTAATCCAGATATAAAATTAGAATTAACCAAAAATAATATTGAATTAGTACCCTTAACAGAAAAGTATGCTAAGGGTTTTTATAACTTAACTAAAGCTTACAAAAAAGAACATGATGAAAGAATGAAAACTGAAAGAGAAGATAGAAAAAAGACATTTAAGCAAATGTTAGATAGATCTAATAATGTAATAGCTGATGAATTAATGTTTACAGCAACTAATGAGTTCTTTAAAGATATGACAAGTGATGATATAAAAGAATGGGCAAATACTTGTATGGAATTTGTTTATAAAGATTTAGGTTATAAGAAAGAACAAATTTTACATGCAACAGTTCATATGGATGAAAAAACACCTCATGTACATTGTGTAGTAGTTCCTTTGATTAAAAAATATGATAAAAGAACAAATACCGAAAGATATACTATTTCTAAAAAACAATATATAAGAGATAAGATACACCTATCAGAGTTACAAGATAAATATCATAAAAGACTAACTGATAAAGGATATGATTTAGAAAGAGGTATTAAAGGTAGCGATAGAAAACATATTAAAATTAAAGAATATAAAAGAATAAATAGAGAATTAGAACAAAAAATAAATGTTAGAGCTGATAGACTTAATAAAGAATTTGAAGAATTAGATAAAAAAATGAAATCTTCAAAAAATGTTCCATTTGATAAAAAACATATTCTGATTGATAAAGATACTTTTGATACAATGAATAAGGCTATTATTGAATCTAAAAAAATAAAGGAATTAGAGCCTAAAATAAAGCAAGTTTTTAATGAAGTTAATAATTATGCTGATAGTTATAAATCATTAGAAAAAGAGAATCAAAATATTAAAAAAGAAGTCAAAGCATTGAAGAATAAAAATGAGGAATTAGAAAAAGAAAATAGAAATCTAAATAGTTTTATTAAATACTTATTTGATAGGATTAAAATGTTCTTTAGAAATATATTGTTAAAAGGAAATGAAAGTTCTAAAGATCTAGCAACTCAAGAAGTAAAAGATTATTACAAATATGGAGATTTTCAGCAAGAAGATGTTATTGATATTGCTGGAGGAACAACAAAAGAAGATGAATTATTTGATTATGCTTATATTCCAGATTATCATAAATCAAATAATAAAGACATTGAAGATGACTTTGAAATAGGATTATAATTACCAACCTATTTAAAATAATAAACACTATATTAGTATAGATGATATTTGATTTGTCTTATAAAGGAAGTGTAAAGCGACATGGAATTTATCATTATATTGGCTAAAAAAGTGAATTATAATGGTATAATTGTATATAGAGGATATAGCTTTTAAATATATTACGGGAGGTGTATTATGTTTGATACTGAGGTTAAGCACTTGTATGAAGAATTACAAACAAAACTAAAAACTAATTCAGAAACATCATTAGCAAATATTAATCAAGAAATTCAAAGTACTAGAAATAATATAATTTCTAGGATTAATGATATGATAAGTAATTATGGAATACAAATTGATAGTAATTTAATAGAGAGTATTGTAGATGAAACATTAATAGAAAATTTAAAAACTTCAAGTAGAAATATTTTATCTCAAAATTATAGAGTTTTGTCCCAATTTAGTGATTCAATTCAAGCAGTTATGATAGATCAAGCGAAAAAACAAGTATCAAAAGAAGCAAAGCAAGAACAAATTAAAATTGTTATGGATAAATTTGATTATACTATGCAAGAATATAAAAAAAGTAAAATTAATATGTTAGAACAATATAATCATTTATTTCAAACTATATTAAGAAAAGCACCATTATATACTTCACCAGAATTGGTTGATGATATTAAAAACTTTTTAACAAGAGAAAAATATGCAATGGAAAATTATATTCAAACTCAAAGAAACAATATAATTACATCTAACTTAAATGGCTTAGTTGATTCAAACACATATTTAACTGAACAAACTGATTTTATTTCTACAGTTATGACACAAACTACTGAAGAAATTGAAAACCAAGTAAAAGTTGCAGAGGAAAAAGTGGAAGATGAAATAAAACAATCTTATGAACAAGCTAGAAAAGTAGAAGAAATTAGAAAAGAAACTCTAATACAACAATCAGTACAAGAACAACCAATAGTTGAAAATTCGCAATCTATTCAACACCCACAACAACCTACTTTTCAAGAAAAATTAGATGAATATAAGACTTTATATGCGCCAAGTTTTACATCATCAGAACAAGAACTTGATTCAGAACACCCACAACAAATTCAAAATCAACAAAACCAAAATCAAAATTATAGAATATTAGATGATGGAACAATTGAGTGGCTAACACCAAGAAATATTGCACCATTATTGGAAGAAGAACAACAAGTATTAACAAGTATGGATAAAGCTCCATCAAAGGTTGATCAAGAAGTTATGCTTATTAATGTTGTTAAAGAAAATATAAATCAAAATTTATGGAATGAAATTGGTATTATTGCATCAAAGACTGATAATACAATAGATGTTTTATCAGGACAAATATCTCATGAAATACAATCAGTTTTGCAAAGAAATGGAATAAATAGCAATGGTGTATTAAATCAGAAAATAATTACTGAATTGAATGCAGAATTAAAAGAAATTAATAATAATTTAAGTGAAAATATGATAAAGTCTTTCACTAAAATAAATAATGACACTATGGTGGATTTATGTCAAGTTTTTAGACACATTTTTTCGAACAAATTCATCGCATTTACTTTTATTCCAATTTCCTTTT